>NZ_WMEU01000009.1 GCF_009856295.1 Pontibacillus yanchengensis
AAGATGAGATTTCCCATCATTTTAAATGAGTAAGATCCCTTGTAGACGACAAGGTTGATAGGTCCGAGGTGGAAGCGTGGTGACACGTGCAGCTGACGGATACTAATAGATCGAGGACTTAACTAAACACGAAAAGCGCAGGCGACTGCTTCGGCAGTCGCTGGAGCTCGAACCCGAAAAGGCGCACCAACCATTCGATGTCTCATTCTTATCTAGTTTTGAAGGTACTACCTTCAAGAAAATACAAAGTATGGCGGTTTTGGCGAAGAGGTCACACCTGTTCCCATGCCGAACACAGAAGTTAAGCTCTTCAGCGCCGATGGTAGTCGGGGTTTCACCCCCGCAAGAGTAGGACGCCGCCATGCTTTTGTATCTATTTCTTTTCTTGAACATGAAGTTATGAGCATGTTCCAAATTGAATTCTCTTAATATTACCGCGGGGTGGAGCAGTCTGGTAGCTCGTCGGGCTCATAACCCGAAGGTCACAGGTTCAAATCCTGTCCCCGCAACCAAATTTATTTTATGCAACGTCGAATAAATATCATCGTTAGAAAATAATAGTAGTGCTTTAGTGCAACCAAAATGGTCCGGTAGTTCAGTTGGTTAGAATGCCTGCCTGTCACGCAGGAGGTCGCGGGTTCGAGTCCCGTCCGGACCGCCATTTTTTTAAATGGATTACATATCAATTGTTTACACAGCCTTAGGAATTTTCCTAAGGCTTTTCTAATGGATTTTTTTATAAGAAAAAGATACACGATGGGGTTAGTAAATGTCTAGCCCCAGCCCCCAGCAACTAGTATGCTTTCTTCACCTCCGGTCGATAAGTCAACATCGAATTGCTCTACTCTTCGTGTTCCTTTATCCTGGGGATTTAGGTGAAGATCGATTAAGACCGCTGCATCGTGCAGCAACATCGAACCAACCTACGACGTGTAGGCCGCAGCATATACGTTGCTAACTAGGCGTTTGAGCTTTTTCGTTATATCTAACTCCAGCGCCGAGCACCTAGCATAGATCTAGAGAAAAAAGGAGAATAAGGTAGAATTTTTCTTTTTGGTTTTATTTTTGCTATGATATAGATTAGCATATAGGATTTCTAACGGAAGTTGGTGTTAAGTATGAGCTCCAATCATACGTTGAGTACCGTATCCCCTGAAGAGACAACTGGCTTCGCAGAAAAACTTGCTTCTCTGTTACATGCTGGTGATGTTCTCACTCTAGAAGGGGATTTGGGTGCTGGTAAAACAACCTTTACGAAAGGGTTGGCAAAAGGATTGGGTGTGAAGCGAACAGTGAATAGCCCTACCTTTACGATTGTGAAGGAATATGAGGGGCGTCTGCCTCTTTATCATTTAGATGTATATCGCTTAGAAGACAGTGACGAAGATATAGGTTTTGATGAATATTTTCATGGTGATGGAGTGTCTGTTGTAGAATGGGCACATTTCATAGAGCCTTATCTTCCAAAACGTCGTTTGGATATTCGAATATCCTACATTGGAGAAACAGAACGCAAAATTGAATTGTCTCCGATGGGAGAAGATTTTGATCGTGTTTGTGAGGAGTTAATGAAATGAATGTACTAGCCATAGATACTTCTAATCAGGCGTTAGGAGTTGCTTTAGTCAGAGAGAATGAAGTGATTGCCGAATATAGTACAAATGTGAAGCGAAACCACTCTGTACAGTTAATGCCAGCCATTGATCATTTGATGAAGGAAACCAATATGACTCCTCAGGATTTGGATCGTATTGCTGTAGCAAATGGCCCTGGGTCTTTTACAGGTGTCCGTATTGGTTTAACGACTGCTAAAACATTAGCATGGTCTTTGACTATTCCTATTGTAGCAATCTCGAGCTTGGAAGTAATCGCACGTAATGGACATTTTTTTAATGGATATATTTGTCCTTTCTTTGATGCAAGGAGGGGAATGGTATATACGAGCTTATATGCCTCTGAGGATGGTGAACTAGTACCTGTAGAAGATGAGGTAAATATACTACTAACTGAATGGTTGGAACGAGTTCGTGGATATGAGAAGCCAATCTTATTTATAAGTAGTCAATTATCCACTCACCAATCTGTTATTAAAGAACAACTTGGGGACCAGGCTGTTTGTCCACAGGATTTACCTGTACATTTACCTCGTGCGGGAGAAATTGCGAAACTTGCCATCTCTCGTGAACCAAGTTCTGTCCATGAGCTTACTCCTAATTACTTACGGTTAGCAGAGGCTGAATCAAAATGGCTTGCTGCCCAACAGGAGAAACAGAAAGATGGGTAATGCGATTGTTCGAAAGATGGTTGATGAGGATATTGATAATATTTTAAAAATAGAAGAACAATGCTTCGCGACTCCATGGACACGTGACGCATTTGATCATGAGCTGCATGATAATCCCTATGCCTTGTATTATGTAATCGAGATAGAAGGCACCATTATTGGATACTGTGGGCTGTGGTTGATTATTGATGAAGCTCATGTGACCAATATAGCCATCTTACCTAGTTACCGTGGGAAACGTTTAGGTAATGCTTTATTTAAAGCTGTTTTGACACATGCAAGACAATTAGGTGCTATTCAACTTTCATTAGAAGTTCGAGTATCGAATGTTGTAGCACAAAAGATGTATCGTAGATTTGGATTAGTTCCAGGTGGAATTCGAAAAAATTATTATACGGATAATCATGAGGATGCTTTAGTAATGTGGGTGAAATTATAATGGAGAAAACAGCTCAATATGTATTAGGAATTGAAACAAGCTGTGATGAAACAGCTGTAGCGATTGTGAAAGATGGGAAAGAGCTTATCGCTAATGTTGTCGCTTCCCAAATTGAAAGCCATAAACGCTTTGGTGGGGTCGTTCCTGAGATTGCTTCTCGACATCATGTGGAACAAGTTACGGTGGTATTAGAAGAAACACTTAATCAGGCGAATATGAGTATGGACGATATAGATGCGATAGCAGTTACTGAAGGTCCAGGTCTTGTTGGAGCACTATTAGTAGGTGTGAATGCAGCAAAGGCGTTGGCGTTTGCTCATCAGAAGCCGTTGGTGGGGGTTCATCATATTGCAGGTCATATTTATGCCAATCGTTTGGAGCAAGAATTTGAATTTCCACTACTGTCCTTGGTCGTTTCAGGGGGGCACACAGAGCTTATCCTGATGGAGGAGCATGGATCGTTTGACGTCATAGGTGAAACACGAGATGATGCTGCAGGTGAAGCGTATGATAAGGTAGCACGTACGTTAAAGCTACCTTATCCAGGAGGCCCTCATATTGATCAGCTTGCCCATCAAGGGGAAGCCACGATTGATTTTCCGCGTTCTTGGTTAGAGGAAGGGTCATTTGATTTTAGTTTTAGTGGTTTAAAATCTTCTGTTATTAATACGCTTCATAATGCAAAGCAAAAAGGGATTACCTATAAGGATGAAGATATTGCAGCGAGCTTTCAGGCAAGTGTAATAGATGTACTGGCTACGAAAACGTATAAAGCTGCTAAACAGTATAACGTGAATCAAGTGATTGTAGCAGGTGGTGTAGCAGCCAATAAAGGCCTTCGCGAGCGCCTGAATGACCAATTCAGTGAAGAAGAAGGGATGAGTCTGCTAATCCCTCCATTGTCTTTATGTACAGACAATGCAGCGATGATTGCAGCTGCTGGTAGTATTGCTTACGAGCAAGGTCACCGAGCAGGATGGGATCTCAATGGGAATCCATCTTTAACACTAGAGAAGTATGCTAGAAGAAGTAAAGCTTCCCAATAGATGAATAACAATGCTGTTACTTATAGAGTAGCAGCATTGTTATTGTTAATAGATTATTAAATGTTGACTTGTGTATAACGATGGTAAGTTATATAGTTTCTACCAAACTTGGGAGATTGCAATGGCAGGTTGTCCGTCATATCAAGATGAGGGTTTACTTAAGCCTGTAGGGGTCGAACAGGGCGCCTGCGCTTTTCTTTATGCATAGCGCAAACAGTTTATGTAGGATAAGTTTTCAACAGGTTGTTCACAGTTATGTGGATAAGAATTTGTAGAGTTTTGTCATTGTGAGGTTGTGGATGTGTACAATAAATGTGGATAAGTCTGTTGACAAATGTGGATAATGTGTATAAACCTGTGAAAAACCCACTATTTCAAAGATTAATTGTGTAAAAAGTAGTGGATAACTTGTGGTTATTCATTTTCACCACTATAAATCGACAATATATGCGTTTTCATAGGAATATATGTGTATATTTATCCACATACCCATCTGTGTCAGAACCAAAGCGTTGAAGTTGGGCTGAAAAGTATGAAGTTATACACAAACTTTTTCTATACAGTAAAAAACACCCTAGCCCACTATGTGGACTAGAGTGTGTATTATTCCACTTCTTGAAGCTGCTCCCATTCTTCCATAAGTGTTTCAATCTTTTGTTTACAGGTGTTGTTTTCTTCGGTCAGCTCAAGGGATTTCTCATGATCTTGATAAATATCAGGCTGACATAATAAATCGTCATTTTCCTCAATCTTCGCTTCGTGTTCCACAATCTCTGCTTCAATTTCTTCGATACGGCGTTGTCGTCTTCTTGCTTCGCGTTTTTGGGCCTTGTCTTGTTGATAATCTAGTTTGTTATCAGATGTGGCTTCTTGTAAGTCGGGATTGGATTGTTGCTCAAACTCAGCAATTTCTTGTTCCTCTTCTTTTTTCTCTACATAATAATCGTAATTTCCAAGATAGAGGGTTGTGGAATCTCCTTGCATCTCTAAAATTTGCGTCGCAATTTTGTTGATGAAGTAACGGTCGTGAGAAACGAATAGGATTGTGCCTGGATAGTCCATTAAAGCAGATTCTAATACTTCTTTACTATCTAAGTCTAAGTGGTTGGTAGGCTCGTCTAATACTAGAACATTGGACTTTTCTAGCATTAACTTTGCTAACGCTAGCCGAGCTTTCTCGCCACCACTAAGGGAATTTACTGATTTCAGCACGTCTTCTCCTGTGAATAAGAAATTACCAAGCACGGTACGAACATCTTTCTCATCCATGTTAGGATATTCATCCCATAATTCATGTAACACTTCTTTTTTTGATTGAAGTCTGGCTTGTTCTTGGTCGTAGTACCCTATCTGTACGTTAGCGCCGTACTGAATAGAGCCATGGTTTGCTTGCATGAAGTCGGTGATGGTTTTGAGTAATGTGGTTTTTCCTACTCCGTTTGGGCCAACAAGAGCAAGTCGATCCAGTCGATTTAAATCAAAGGTTACATTGGAAAAGACAGGCTTGTTCATGTCGTCATATTGGAACGTAAGGTCTCTTACTTTTAAAACGTCATTCCCAGTTCGACGATTAATATCAAAAGAAAACTTAGCTGACTTTTCATCCCCCATCGGTTTTTCGACTGTCTCCATCTTTTCTAACTGTTTTCGCTTGCTTTGAGCACGTTTCGTTGTAGACGCTCTAGCAATGTTTTTTTGAATGAAGTCTTCCATCCGTTTCACTTCGGCTTGATGTTTCTCGTATCGTTTTAAGTCGCGCTCATAGTTAGCAGCTTTTTGATCAAGGTAGTTGCTATAATTTCCGAGGAACTTTTCAGAAGAATGACGGGAAATTTCATAGACAACGTTCACAACCTTATCTAAAAAGTAGCGGTCGTGGGAAACGATAACGACGGCTCCTTCATACCCTTGGAGATATTGCTCTAACCAGTTTAACGTATCAATATCTAGGTGGTTCGTAGGCTCGTCCAAGATGAGAATATCAGGTTTGGATAAAAGTAGCTTCCCTAGCGCTAGTCTCGTTTTTTGACCACCACTTAGTGTCGCAATTTTTGTATTAAGGTCGAACTCCTTAAATTGGAGCCCGTTTAAGACAGCTTTGATATCTGCCTCGTACCGATATCCGCCCTCATTCTTGAAACGTAATTGTTTTTCATCGTAATCTTTTAATAACTTTTGATAACGAGTTTGATCTTCTATTAGATCAGGGTCAGCCATTTGCTGTTCCATTGTGCGTAATTCTTGTTCCATTTCACGGAGATGAGCGAAAACGTTAATCATTTCATCCCAAATCGTTTTATCCGATTCAAGGCCTGTGTGTTGTTCGAGATAGCCTAATGTAGCTTCTTTAGGTTTATGGAGTTCTCCGCCTTCATATGGAAGTTCTCCTGCCATTATTTTTAGTAGGGTAGATTTACCCGCACCATTTCGACCGACAATGGCAATCCGATCATTGGTGTGTACTTCTAATTTAATATTAGATAAAATAAGATCAGCGCCATAGCGTTTTGTTATATCATTGGCTTGCAATAAAATCATGCTCGTTCACCTCAATGTGTTAAGTGTATCTTATGCTTGGCGTTAGAAGCAAGGTGATCGCTTTCATCATGCATGTCAGAATAATATACGATAGGAATCTTTTTTGGTACAATTTAGTGCATATAATAGATATGGATAACAGGCTACTTTGATCTTATCGAATAGAGTCTGTACTTGTCACGAGGTAAAGACTGGGCGAGTTAGCTTTTTTAAAGAAAAGAAAGTGATAAGTTCTAGCGCTTACATGTCCAGCTCTAGCGCCTACCCCTTGGGTTGAACAAGTCGCGTGCGCTTTTCTTTAAGATAAGATCTAAGTATCTTATCCACACAAGTTGAATCTCCCCGCCTGCGCTTTTGGTATAAGGAGGTATTGGTATGGGTGAGTTTACTCATTTTAATGAGCAAGGTCGTGCACATATGGTAGATATATCAGAGAAACAGGATAGCGTTCGTACTGCCATTGCATGTAGCAGTGTTTTGATGGATGAAGAAATATATAATGCCATCTCAGAAAACAAACTAGAAAAAGGAGACGTATTGGGTGTAGCACAAGTAGCTGGCATTATGGCAGCAAAAAATACATCGAATTGGATTCCCATGTGTCATCCATTGTCGTTAAAAGGGATTGATGTATCCTTTGAGTGGACAGAAGAAACGAGAGGATATCGTTTAACAATCCAATCAAAGGTGAAGACAAAAGGTAGTACCGGTGTGGAAATGGAGGCGCTCACATCTGCGTCTGCTACTGCATTAACCGTGTATGATATGTGTAAAGCACTTAATAAAGGTATGATTATTGGGGAAACGTACTTACTAGAAAAGACAGGTGGTAAATCTGGTGATTATCATAGATCGCCCGAAGACGAGGGGGAGGACCCATGGAATTAGATCAAAATAAAATACCCCAGGCCACAGCCAAAAGGCTTCCACTATACTATCGGTTTATCAATAACTTACATAGTCAAGGGAAGCAACGAGTGTCTTCTAAAGAATTGAGTGAAGCTGTCAAAGTAGACTCCGCCACCATCCGAAGAGATTTCTCTTATTTTGGTGCACTTGGGAAAAAAGGCTATGGCTATAACGTGAATTACTTAGTAACGTTTTTCCGTAAAACGTTAGATCAAGATGAAACAACGAAAGTAGCCCTGATTGGTGTAGGGAATCTTGGTACAGCATTCCTACACTATAATTTCACGAAAAATAATAATACAAAAATAGAAATGGCTTTTGATGCCAATGCTGAGAAAATAGGCGATGATATCGGAGGTGTTCCTGTCTATCATATTGATGAAGTGGAGGAACGCTTGAACGAAGACGTTTCTGTTGCGATTTTAACGGTACCAGCACAAGCTGCCCAGGCAATCGCGGATCGCATGATTGAAGCGGGTGTAATCGGTATCTTAAACTTCACACCAGCACGAATTAATGTGCCCGGCCATGTACGTGTTCACCACATTGATTTAGCAGTAGAGCTGCAGGCCCTAGTTTACTTTTTGAAACATTATCCTATGGATGAAGAAGAAGTAGAGGAAGAGCCTGAAGAATAATATAAAAGGTGTTACCAAAAAGCTCGCATTTTGCGAGTTTTTTGTTTTGTGTAAGAAAGTATAATAAATTTGCTTTTGTATAATTTAATAGGTTATAGAGGCTACATCCAGCTCCAGCGCCCAGCGACATCGAACTGACCTACATCTTGTAGGCCCACGTCACGCAGTAACATTGAACCAACCCACGTCGTGTGGGTCGCAGCCCATACGTCGCTAAACGGGCACTTGCGCTTTTGTTGTAGCCTATCCATACTTTTCATATAAATAAGAAATTGGGTAAACATTATATTATCTTTCCTATTTGGGCCTATGGTATAGTAGAAAAATACTTCGAGTTACGAAATAAAAGAGGAAGGGGGATACAATGAGTAGACTTCCAAAGAAATGGCTTGTTGTGGTTTCTGTACTATTTGGAACCTTTACGGTCATTTTAAATAATAGTATGCTGAATCCAACGTTACCTCGTTTCATTAAGATCTTTAATTCTGACGCAGTAAGTGTTGGATGGATGCTAACCATTTTTATGGTAGCGATGGGGATGACCATGCCGCTTACTGGTTTTCTAGGAGACCGCTTTGGTAAGAAGAAAGTATATATTAGTGGACTTATTATATTTATGGTTGGTTCCATTTCAGGATCCTTATCACCTAGTCTTGGCCTGGTCATCTTATCAAGAGCCATACAAGGGATAGCAGGTGGGTTGATGATGCCAATTGCCATGGCGCTTATCTTTAATGCCTTTCCGAAAAATGAACGGGGACTAGCTGTAGGCATTTACGGCGTCGCAGCAATGGTTGCCCCGGCTATTGGACCTACGGTAGGCGGCGTGATTATTCAATACTTTGCATGGCCGTTTCTATTCTTATTTAATATTCCATTCGGCATTATTGGGATTATCTTATCCACGAAATTTTTAAAAGAAACAGAGACGAACCCGGAACTAAAATTTGATTATATCGGATTTGTTCTTGTTACGGCTGGAGTTGGGAGTGTGCTATACGCTCTTGGAAGAGGAAAAACACTAGAGGCACTAACGCAGTGGAGTAACATTGCTCTAATTGTAGGTGGTATAGTAGCTATTATTGCCTTTGTTCGATTTGAAGATAAACAGCAACAACCGTTACTAAATCTTTCGGTGTTTAAGGTGCCTACCTATGCCATTTCCACGATTGTAACTGGTTCTGCATCCATTGGTTTGTTCTCAGGAATCTTTTTACTTCCGTTGTTGATACAAGAAGTATATGGATTGAGTGAAGTCCTAACTGGCTTATTATTCTTACCAGCAGCTGCTGCGAGTGGTATTTTTATGTCTGTTGGTGGTCGCATATTAGATAAAAAAGGGCCAAAATGGGTCATTCCGATTGGCTTACTTATACTAGCCAGTGCTACGACTGGATTAGGCTTCATTGGTTTATCCACTCCTTATTGGGTTATCTTAGCTCTCAATGCAGTCCGAGGCATGGGATTAGGATTCAGTAACATGCCAGCTACGACAGCAGGGATGAACGCTATCCCAGAACATCTAGTTGCACAAGGGTCGGCCATGAACAACGTGCTACGACAAATAGCGTCATCATTAGGCATTGTTTTCTTCTCTGTTTACTATGAAACAAGAAGAGTGCAAATTGCCGCCGGTCAGCCAAATATGACAGAAGCTACGTTGCAAACGTTGAATGAGGCCTTTTTGGTTTCAACTGCGTTGGTATTAATCGCATTACCATTTTCCTTCTTTATGAAGGGGGTACAAGATGATGAAGAGGACGCAAAAGAAGCGCAATGACGACTAGTCGTCATTGCGCTTCTTGCATGGTGACATGGTTTTCTTTATTTCTATTTCAACCCTCAGGCTCTCCATTCTTTCCGTAATAGCCCAAATAAAAGCATGTCCCACATTTCACCGTCTCGTCTAATGAATTCGCGATAGACCCCTTCTTTTTGAAAGCCAAGCTTTTCATAAAGGCGTATGGCTCTTGGGTTGTTTTCAAAAACCGTCAATTGAATACGGTGTAAGTTACACTCTTGAAAAGAAAAGTCTACCAGCAGTTCCATCGCTTCAGTTCCGTATCCGTTATTTTGATAGGATTCTTCACCAATCGCGATCGACACCCATCCATTTCCTTGATTCCAGAGGATGCCTTCCAATTCTATAAAACCGATAAGTGTTTCCGATTCAATGGTACGAATGGCAAATAGAAAGCCATTGCCTGAGGTCGCATCCTCATACCATTTTTCAATCTCTTGTTTGGTTTTGGGTTGGGCAATCGTTGCATCTAATTGTCGTAAGAACGTAAGGTTTCGATGCCACTCCATTATTTTGTCTAGGTCTTCTTTATGTAGGGCTGTTAACTGTACTTGCTTTCCTCGTAGTAGCATCGTATAACTCCATTCGTATAGGATTGAAAAAAGACAGACTCCTTATGTCGAAGAGAGTCTGTCTTTTCTGTAGAAGTATTATTCTCATTTCTTTGAGTTTTTCATCTTAAAGTGCAATGTTACTAGACGGATGCATACGGCAAAATCAAATGTAGCAACGATGACTAGAATAATCGTGATGAAATTCCAAATTGTGCCGTCTACACTTTGAATCGCAATATAGGTGAAGATACCCCCCATAATGAAATAGAGGAAGGCCATCAAAAGAGGTGACGTTCGCATAAAGGATTTAGCCTCCAATAATTGTTTGAGCTTGTTCTAATTGTTTTTCCCATTGCTCAATTTGCTCTGGATCAATGGTGAATTGAATCAGTACTACAATTAAGTTCATTGCCATATGAGCAATGATCGGTACGATGATTCTCTTAGTTTGTACATATAAAAAGGCAAATACTAAGCCCATTGCAGTATATTTTATGGTGTGCATCAGATCCATGTGCACGACAGCAAAAATTAACGAAGAAATTAGTGCTGCGATAATAAAGTTTGTTTTCTTGTAAATGGAGCCAAATAGAACCTTCCTGAAGAGCAGTTCCTCAAGAATAGGTGCTAAGACTGTGATGATCAGAATGAAGATTGGCATGCTTTTGGCGAAATTCATTAATTGTTGCGTGTTTTCTGATGCCTGAGGGATGCCAAGTCCCATTTCAATGAGTCCAGCTATAATTTGTGCCACATAGGCTAAAATGATACCTAATAAACTCCAGCCTAATAGTTTACTTATTGGTAAATTTTTTCTTGTGAGGGAGGTTTCTTTCATATCAGGTCGAAGTAGTAATAGGATAATAATTAGGGCTGCTGGAAAACTGATTAAATTCCATGTCACGATAAGTTGACTTTCCTGATTGCCTGTAAGATTCTGAAGGTCGAATCCCCAGATTGCTCCAAGGAGCGGAACTCCTACAAAACCAGAAACTTGCATAAGTATATAGGTTAACATGACATACCAATATCGTCTTGGCAAAATACAACGACTCCTTTACACACACATTTCTTTCATTCTACGTATTGTAACACAAATATAGACGAACCATTAAACATTAGCACTCCAATTCTAGTTAAAAAATAAAGAGGAAATTTTTATGGAAAAAATACATCATTCTACTTGCAAATTTCTGAACAATTCATTATGATAATAAATGTGTTAGCACTCACGTATTGAGAGTGCTAATAAATCAGATAACATGAGAAATCATATTGAAGACTAATGAGGAGGGTGTCTGATTTGTTAAAGCCATTAGGTGATCGTGTTGTAATTGAGGTTATTGAACAAGAAGAGACTACGGCAAGCGGGATTGTGCTTCCGGACTCTGCAAAAGAAAAGCCTCAAGAAGGTAAAGTTGTTGCTGTAGGTTCAGGCCGTGTAACTGATAACGGAGAAAAGGTTGCACTAGAGGTTTCTGAAAACGACCACATCATCTTTTCGAAATTTGCCGGCACAGATGTGAAATACGAAGGCAAAGAATACTTAATTCTGCGTGAAAACGATATTTTAGCAGTACTTGGTTAATAAACAATGAGGCTGAAGCTATGTAGGGAGGAAAATGGGATAAGCCCAATCTCTATATAGCACAGTGAAATCGATAAATGAATACGAAATACCTTACATTACAAGGAGGTTATTTTTCATGGCTAAAGATATTAAATTTAGTGAAGAAGCACGCCGATCCATGCTACGTGGTGTGGACCGTCTAGCAGACGCTGTTAAAGTAACATTAGGACCAAAAGGACGTAACGTTGTTCTTGAGAAAAAATACGGTTCTCCCCTTATCACAAACGACGGTGTAACCATTGCGAAAGAAATTGAATTAGAAGACCACTTCGAAAATATGGGCGCTCAGCTTGTATCGGAAGTTGCTTCTAAGACAAACGAAATCGCTGGTGACGGTACTACAACTGCAACGGTACTAGCACAAGCAATGATTACAGAAGGTCTTAAAAACGTAGCATCTGGTGCAAATCCAGTAGGGGTACGTCGTGGTATTGAAAAAGCGACAGAAGTTGCGATTGAAGAGCTTAAGAAAATCTCTAAGCCTATCGAAGGCAAAGAGTCCATTTCTCAAGTAGCATCCATCTCTTCTTCTGATGAAGAAGTCGGTCAGCTAATCGCTGAAGCAATGGAGCGTGTAGGTAACGACGGCGTTATCACAATCGAAGAGTCTAAAGGCTTCAACACAGAAATGGAAGTTGTAGAAGGTATGCAGTTCGACCGCGGATATGCATCTCCTTACATGGTTTCTGACCAAGACAAGATGGAAGCGGTTCTTGAGAACCCATACATTCTAATTACAGATAAGAAGATCACAAACATTCAAGAAGTACTTCCAGTTCTTGAGCAAGTGGTACAGCAAAGCCGTCCACTTCTAATGATCTCTGAAGACGTTGAAGGCGAAGCACTTGCAACACTAGTTGTGAACAAACTTCGTGGTACATTCAACGCTGTATCTGTTAAAGCACCAGGATTCGGCGATCGTCGTAAAGCAATGCTAGAAGATATCGCAACAATCACTGGCGGTCAAGTTATCACAGAAGATCTTGGCCTAGAGCTTAAGAACACTAGAATGGACCAACTAGGTCGTGCGAATAAAGTTGTTGTTACAAAAGACGACACAACAATCGTTGAAGGTGCAGGCACTGCTGAAACAATCGGCAACCGTGTAAACCAACTACGTTCTCAACTAGAAGAAACAACTTCTGAATTTGATAAAGAAAAACTACAAGAGCGTCTTGCGAAGCTAGCAGGTGGCGTAGCAGTAATCAAAGTTGGTGCAGCTACAGAAACCGAGCTTAAAGAACGTAAACTACGTATCGAAGACGCACTAAACTCTACTCGTGCAGCAGTAGAAGAAGGTATCGTAGCTGGTGGTGGTACAGCACTAGTGAACATCTACAACCACGTAGCTTCTCTAGATTTATCTGACGACGAAGCAACTGGCGCGAAAATCCTTCTACGTGCCCTAGAAGAGCCAGTACGTCAAATCGCTCATAACGCTGGTATGGAAGGATCCGTTATCATCGAGCGCCTTAAAGGCGAACAAGTTGGCATCGGATTCAACGCAGCAACTGGCGAATGGGTAAACATGATCGAAGCAGGTATCGTAGACCCAACAAAAGTGACACGTTCCGCACTTCAAAACGCATCATCCGTTGCGGCTATGTTCCTTACTACTGAAGCAGTAGTAGCTGACAAGCCAGGCGAAGACGACAACGCTGGCGGCGGCATGCCAGACATGGGTGGCATGGGCGGAATGGGCGGCATGATGTAACAGTCGCTCAAACCCTTGATAGATAAAAGTTTTGAATTTGCTAACCTATCATTGATGTTAATATTATAGGCTACTCATTAGTTCATCGAGCTTTTGAGTAGCCTCTATTTGTATTTCTTCAGTTAAATGGCGATACACATTTCCGGTAACTTTATCATCTGAATGACCAAGACGCTTCATAATGGATTCCAGTACTACTAGCCAGTAAATCGCAATGAATGAGGGGTTAACATACAGCTTTGGTTGAAGGCATGTAGTGTACCACACCCTATGCTTTAAGTCATAATATTAGATACTTGGACTGATAAATCAAGAAATAATAGTATATGGATATTAAGTTTATTGCTCATATACCGAATTGCATTTACCTCGATTCTCTTTGATATAGATATTAACCTCCAAAAAAAGAATTTGTGTTGAATATATAATAAAAAACTAAGAAAATAATAGAGTGAAGAAAGAGAGATGAGGGTACAGTCCATGAAGGTTGGATGCGTGTTTTTATAAGAAAGGTGTTTTTTGGGAATGCTTGAATATAAATTATTTGGAAATGACAAAGCACGGGATTACATAATACTTCTGCACGGGATAGGTGGAAGTTCAAATATATTCTATAAACAAATTAAAGCGTTAAGAGATTCATATAATATCGTGGCTATTCATCTTCCTGGTCATAAAAATTCGCCAAGTATAGTTAGTTATAATAAACCTTTTTCGTTTGAAGTTGCTGCCAAGGAAGTCGTTCGTATATTGGATGAACTTCACATCAAAAAAGCCCATTTTATAGGAATTTCCTTAGGTTCTGTTATTATACATAGTATTTTATCGAAATCGCCAGAAAGAGTGAAAACAGCCGTATTGGGAGGAGTGATTACGAAACTGACTCTTGGTTCGAAAATCCTTCTAACCCTTGGAAGAATGATGAAAAATGTGACGCCTCATATATGGTTATATTCGTTATTTGCACATATACTGATGCCGAAACATAACCACAAAGTATCTAGGAACGCATTTATAAGAGAAGCAAAAAGCATGAAAAGGGAAGAGTTTTTAGGTTGGTACAACTTAATCCAGTTTATTAGTTCGACAATGAGTGAGGCAAAGGAGAATGCGTCAAGCGTACCGAAGCTCTACATTACTGGAGAAGAGGACCATATGTTTAAAAAAGGATTAAAAAGCGATATAAAGCATCTTGCAAATGCAGAATTAGTGATATTGGAACGTTGTGGACATGTGGTCAACATAGATAAGCCTGAAGAATTCAATGCTCACGTTATGGCATTCATTCAGGAGAATAGAGGGTTAGTAAACAATAACAAACTGTTGCCTACTTCTATGTAAACAAAAATACAGGAGTAGTAATAAATCCTTTAAGACTAAGAGTGTTAATAATTTCCCTGTTCTGACTAACTTTATAAAGCTTTCCTTTTTGATCGCCTGAAAACGACCATTGACCTTTGAGCACTCAAAAAAAGAAGTTAATGAATTTTTTTATAGTATAATGTTTAATAAATGTTTTTTTAGCAAATATACGATTTTTTGGCAGGAGAATGGAGTGCCTTGGGGGCGGGTTCCTCGTCACATCATTGTAAGGATCGAGTAGATCTGGATTCATGGTGGTTACATACCTTTTTTTGATCTATTACTAACTTGAACGTAAATATGAACGATTTAAAAATAATAAGTTAAAAATGCTAACATTTTGCTAACGCAATCCGGTGAAAAACTGTGATATCTTGTTAAAGATGTTACAGTCATAACTTATCAAAACCTTTATATAACGCAATTTACGCACACATCGCGCAAGATATTACACACTCTCACCTTAGGGGCGGCATGATGTGATAGTGCCCAAAACCCTTCATAACAGGGTTTGAGAACAAATAAACTGGGTTTTGACTGGTTTTAAAAATCGTTTACTAAATCTACAGGCCTCTCAAAAGTTCATTAACTTTTGAGAGGTTTTTCCTTTAATATTACCAGTCTTCTTATTTATAGCTAACTTTTGAAGATGAGAAATAAATCAATTAGAATTACTGAATACTATCACGGCATTTGGATTGTAAATAAAGTAGTCTTGAGTTGGCGGAGGTCAGGCACCGAAATGGAAAATTACTAATCTAATATAATAAAAAAGGTCCCTGCTAAGCATTGATATACTATCAGGAACCATTGGTTAATATTATAGATTCAAAATGAATAATTTGTCGCGTGTCATTGATTCAATACTGCGGCGTATTCCTTGAGACCCGAGTCCGGAGTTTTTAGCTCCGATGAATGGGAAATGATCAGGCCCACGTTCCGTTTTTGCGTTCATTTGCACGGAACCTACGTCTAGTTTTGTGGCGATTTCCCTGGCCTTCTGAACATCTTTTGTAAAAATACTTGCTTGCAGACCGTATTCTGATTGGTTGGCAAGCGATACAAAGTCTTCTTCTTCGTTAATACGAATGATCGGTAGGACTGGGCCAAAAGGTTCTTCCCATGCCACATCCATATCTGAATTTACATGATCTAATAATGTTGGATAAACTAAATTATCTTCACGTCTATTGCCAGTAATGAGCTCTGCACCCTTGTTTAACGCATCATCTATCAAATGTTGCACAAATTCTGCGGCATCGTTATTGATCAAGGGAGTTACTGTCGCATTATCTTCAGGAGTTCCGACCGAGAGAGCTTCAACCTTCTGCTTAAGTTTCTCTGTTAGGTCATTAGCAATAGTGTCAGCTACTAGAACACGCTTAATTGCCGTACAACGTTGGCCTGAATAAGAGTAAGCACCACTAACGATGTGTTCAGCTGCTAGATTAAGGTCAGCATCCTCCAGGACGATAGCTGGATCCTTACCGCCGAGTTCTAATACAACAGGAATCATTTTGGCCTTTTGGGATATGGCTTGTCCTGTTTCTGTACTCCCCGTAAAAGTAATCATATCAATGCTCGTGTGTGTAACGAGAAAATCACCAATCTCTGAACCTTTTCCGGACACAAATTGAATGATATCAGAAGGCAGATTTGTTTCGAGCAGTGCTTCGGTCATCAGTTGACCGCTCAACGCCCCTTGAGAAGCTGGTTTGAAAACAACGGCGTTTCCGGAGATGAGTGCGGGAGCAATTTTGGAAGCTGCTAAGTTAACCGGATAGTTGAATGGAGATATTGCGAGGACCACACCAAGTGGCTCTTGCTCCACCATAGCCATTTTGCTTAATGATCCACCTCTGGAAGAATCCCCTTTCAACATTTCACCGTGGATGCGGCAACCTTCCTCAGCGGTATAACGGATTAGATCTGCTGTCCGTACCACTTCTTTGATAGCGGAAGCCAGGCTTTTACCTACTTCTTTAGAAATTACCTCTCCGATTTGATCTTGTTTTTCAACTAATCGATCTGCCCATTCGTGCAAAATATCTGCCCGCTTATATACCTCTGTTGCGGACCAACTCTCTTGGGCTTCACTTGCCTGATTTATTTTATCGTCTACTTCCTCTTGGGACATCAAGGGAAGAGAGCCAAGAACTTCGTTTCCAGAAACTGAATAGACCTTCTTTTCATTTTTGATTGCAATGCTGATAACTAATCATCCTCCTAATATATTTGACTATTCTGATTATTATGTAAAATTAAAATTTCTGCAAATTCAATGAAAGCGGAAACATTCTTCAGTTAAACGCTTACAGTTTGTATAAGCTTCAATATAATCCATCATCCTTTTATTTTCATGCAAAAAGGAATAAATGTTATTTCAAACAAAGTAGTCAGTTAGACGTATTCCCGCGTCTAAACAGCCGCTGAAGCGCCTGGGCTTAATAGAATCAAAGTTATGGTGGTTCCAAACATGATTGCCGCGAAAAGAAGGTGCACCGTAATTAAGCCTTTTTTAGTGTTTCTCGACATTTTCCCAATGGCAGGTTTCACTCCCTTCTCTATTTGTTAGGTTTAAATGTACCAAGAAGGTATTAAATAGACGATGTCCTGTTTATAAACAAATCGGTTTAGCCTATAAAAAGACCACTTCCATACACTTGGAAGTGGTCTTAAGGGACCTAGCCATTAAATCGATAGCCTGATCCCCATACGGTCATAATATATCGTGGAGCTGTGGTGTCTATTTTGATTTTCTTTCGTATTGGGGCCGATTATTCTATATAGGTAGTCGGCCCTTCTTTAACTTAGGGTTGATCAGAAGGGAACTATATTAATCAACAAAAAAGGCTATTTAGGTGAATAAAAGAAGGGCATTTAAGCAATCGGAAAGAAACTTATAGTAGTCTGTTGTGATAAGTTTAAAGAAACATTTAGAAAGGAGTATGACAGTGGGAAAAGTTGTTTTAGACATATCCATGTCACTGGACGGTTTTATCGCAGGTCCGAACGATAACCATAAGCAGGGACTTGGTGATGGTGGAGAGATTCTTCACGATTGGCTTTTTAGTGGAGAACTACCTAGCAAATTTAACGAGTTTTTTAAACTCTAAGTCTTGAAAACAAGTTTGCCACTAATACTATTCAAGTTAGCTGCTATTTTATTGAAAAGCGAAACGTATGAAATGAAAAATGCTTCCAAGGAGGAAATTACGATGATAGAAACCAATCAAAATATCGTACCCCATTTATGGTTTGACAAGGAAGCTAATGAAGCAGCAGATTTCTATGCTTCCATATTCCCTGAATCAAGAATTAGGAATGTAACAACACTTCAGGAAACGCCATCCGGTAACTCCGATTTAGTTTCTTTTGAGTTGTGGGGACAGGAGTTCATGGCAATTAACGCAGGGCCTTACTTCAAATTCAATCCGTCTGTGTCTTTCATGGTTCATTTTGATCCTTCGCAAGAAAAAGATGCGAGTAACATGTTAGATAAGGTTTGGAATAAATTATCCAAAGGGGGAACGGTGTTAATGCCACTGGATAAGTATCCGTTTAGTGAGAAGTACGGTTGGATTCAAGATAAGTATGGTTTATCTTGGCAACTAATTCTTACCAACCCAGAAGTTGAAAAGCGGTCTAAGGTAGTTCCGTCGTTTATGTTTGTCAATGATCAATGTGGCAGAGCAGAAGAAGCGATGCATTTTTATTTGTCCGTATTTAAAAACTCCAAGCAGGGTTCAATTGCCCGCTACCCTCAAAGTATGGAATCTGCCAAAGAAGATACCATCATGTATTCGGATTTTATGATTGAGAATCAGTGGTTCATTGCAATGGACAGCTCAAAAGATCATAAGTTCAACTTCATCGAGGCCATCTCTTTTATGGTAAAATGCGATACACAAGATGAGATAGATTACTACTGGGAAAAGCTATCCGCGGTTCCTGAATCCGAACAATGCGGCTGGCTGAAAGATAAGTATGGAATGTCGTGGCAGATTGTGCCGAGAGAAAAGGATGAGATGATGAGTGACAATAGTACTCAGGAGCAAATTGCCCGTGTGACCCAGGCCACTTTGAAAATGAAAAAACTTAATCTTAAGGAGTTACAGAAAGCATACAAAGGATAGTGAAATAACAGACGATCCTCCATAGCAGTCTTCCTTACCCCCCCCTTGCTTAATAAAGCTGCCAAACGAAAGACGAATAAATCAGAGAAGTGAGCCCGTTCATTAGTAGAGTTTTGAATGATTGAGGCAACAAAATTCCAAATTATGGTTTGTTGCACAAATAATTTTAATCCCATAATATTCTTGGGTACGCCAATAAAATAAAGATGATTCTTTTTATGGAATCATCTTTATTTTTTGTTAGGGGAGAGCGTGATTCTTCTCATAATAGAGGACATTAATTGTTCTTGATGAGTAACTTTTAAACCAGCCATTTCAATATTCTCCATTGTTCTCCTGTTAATGTTTGCACCTATAATATTTAAGCCAATCGGATTTAAAATATCCATGACATTCCCCACCCATTCCACATCACTTCTCATATGTTCAAGCATAATTATTTGTCCGGTAGGTTTTGTCACGCGTCTGATTTCTTTTAAACCTTGTATAGGATCAGGCACCGAACAAAAAACACAAGTAGATACTACTGTATCAAATGTATCATCATTAAAATCAAGATTTTGAGCATCCATTTCTAATAATTCAAAGTGACCTGGGCGTCGACTGGCTTTTTGTTTAGCTTTTTCAAGCATGTTGGGGCTAAAATCGATACCGGTTACTTTAGCATGAGCATTGTAATATTTAAGGTTAGTTCCAGTCCCTACTCCAACTTCTAGTATTTCCCCGTAAGCTTTTTGAAGAGAATCCTCCCTCCATTGATCACGTATCATGTGGTCCATAAGATCAAACACACTAGAAATTCGATTATATCGTTGTTTGATTCTTTCCGTTTGCTTCTTATTCATAAAGAGTCCCCTTATTTGATAAAGATTTCATTGATTTACATTTCTTCTTTAAGTCCTTTTCTGACAGTATCCTATTGGCTGGATCACTCGTCAGGAATTCTAGGATCTAACGAATTGTATATACCCCATAACGGTATTTGATAAACGTGGAATTCTCAAGGAAATTGTTAAACATAAGTGAGAGGGGTACAAAATATGGTAGAAGATGACTGATATCCCCCTATCAACTATTATATATCCCTGTGCCCCTAAGGTATTATCAGTCGAATATTAGAGTTGGTCTGGGGGGAGAAAAAGAGACTCACTTGAAAACGATATGAGTTGTCGGCAGAAAATGGGGAAAAATGTTTAATTATACGGGTATAGGGTTACCGTACCTTTAATATGGTGCCGGATCCCCGTCCTGTTAAAGCACTAACGAAGTGGGGCAGGAACCATAGCATTGCTCATGGGGTATAGTAGCCTGAGATGCTGACAAACGTGCAGAAGGAACACGGAAAGGGGAACAGTTACATAATCCATGCCTAAATCAGAGCAGAACTGGACCGATTCTTCTTTTTCTCCGCCATGCTCGCCACAAATCCCTGTTTTTAGGGTATGCTTTGTTTCAGGTCCTAGTTTCACACCACTTTCCACAAGTTTTCCTACACCTTCATATGGTTGTTTAAGTTGTTGAGTTAGCGGAAAAAGACACTAAGTAACAGAAGGAGTGTGAAAAGCAATGAAAAACAAATTGGATCTTGTGCTTTATACGCGCCCGACTTGCTCAGACTGTCAGGATGCCAAAGAGTATTTAGCATCTGAAAATATTGAATACCAGCATAAAAATGTCGGGGAAAATCCTGAATTTGAAGAGGAGATGAAGGAAATCTCCGGCAACCGGATCGTTCCGTTGTTTGCTTTTTATAAAAAAGGGATTTTCGGCAAAAGAAAACTGGTGAAAAAACTCATTGGATTTGATAAAAATAAAGAAGAAATTAAAAGTTTGTAAAATAAGCTAAAGTACCTCCTCTGAGCGACAGAGGGGGTATATAGACTATTTAGGTGATATTTTAAATGGAAGTTTTTTCTGGAAATTCGTTGCTGGTGAAAGGTAAGTATTCAGCCCCTCGGGTTAATCGCACCTTTATGGAAGCACATCACCGTAGTTTGAAGTTATAAAGGGATAGTCCCTAGATTTAGTTGAATGGATTTTGTTCATGAATACTGATATCTTATTAAACAACAAGCTAACACTGTAAAGTTGAAACATTGATAATATAGGCACTTTCAATACATGTATTTATGTATTTCAATTACACAGGTCATGGCGGCATGATGTGATTATACCCCATGGTCCTTGATATGAGGGGGGGTGCTTTACCCATAATGTCAAAAGGACATACTTGGCTTAAAACACTATAATTCTAAAGAGCCTCTCATAAGTACACGGAACTTTTGGGAGGCTTTTTCTTCCATATTTTTAGAGGGGGTATGCGCGCTGGAGCAGCTTTGTCTGAACCCCCAATGCGGTTTTGCATCTACGGAGGAAGGAAATGATATTACGGAAGAGCAGCAGTGGGAAAAGATTCGTCATGTGTTGAAGTTTGCGGATGATGTTTAGAAATAACATGTTGAAATGGTTTGCAGGAGGTGTGACCTTTTAGCTTGCTGTGTATGCCAGTCAATGGATTGGTGTCATGTTGAGCTTTATTCTGTTAGTTTTGGGGGAAGAGGGGCATAAAAGGTATCACAATGCTAATACAGTTTTCTTATGTATAGTTAAAGTATAATGCAGGAAGAGTGAATGCGGACCTAAATATAACCAAGGGGGAAATAGAATGCGAAGGATCATCTTATCGACCGAAAGCGGTGCCGACTTACCTGGTGATTTAGCTGAAAAGTACGATGTTCAAGTAGTTCCCATGCACATCATTATGGAAGGAAAAGATTATTTAGATGGTTATCTGCCGGTCCAGGATATTTATGACTATTACGAACGCACGAAGAAAATACCCTCTACTACCTCCACAAATGCTTATGAGTATCAAGAGTTTTTTGCAACTACAAGAGAGAATTTCCCAGATTGCATCATTATACATATTGGTTATACATCAAAAGCGTCTTCTTCTTTTCAAAATGCTGTCATTGCTGCGGAAGAATTTGAAGACATTTTTCTCATTGATGCTCTGAACGTAACTGGAGGATTAGCTGCGATTGTATTGTATGCTGCTGAGTTATTAGAAAAACAACCTGGCATTGAACCGGAACATTTAGTTGAAAAAATAGAAGCAATCGTTCCTAAATCAAGGCTGGCTTTCATCCCGGGCAGTCTGGAGTTTCTTAAAGCTGGAGGACGGGTAAGCAATATGGCTTCTATGATTGGAGCTCTGTTGAAAATAAAGCCATGCATAGAGCTGAGGGATGGAAAACTTATGTCTACAAAGAAGTACCGCGGGAAAATGAGTGGAGCTACTGAAAAACTCTTCAGTGATTACTTAAATGAATTCAACATTGATAGAGAGCAGCTTTATTTTATCTACTCAATCGGACTTGATGAAAGAATCAAGCGGCGGATGGATGAGATTGCCAAAGAAAGTGGATTCCAAAATATAATATGGATTCAAGCGGGCGGTATGATTTCGACTCATTCTGGAGCCGGGGGCTTCGGGGTAGCAGGATTAGAGCAATAGTACGGGTTAAACTAGAAGTGATGCAGAAAAATTGGAAGCAGCTTTTAATGAATTAAGAAAAAGCTTATGGATTCCACCGAAAGACTAGATAAAGAATGGAAGGAAGGCCCTGATAACCTATAGCAACTGGGAAATAATGAATATTTAATGGATGAATGCAAGCATCAAGTAGATCCTAGTAGAAAGGAAATAAACAAGGTTGAACCTGGGCAAATGAACAATGTTACTACATTTACGGTAGTTAAGAATATGTGAAGAACAATGCACGTAAAGTTTGACGATATTTATGTTTCTAGTTGGGACAAAAAGGATTTTGAAAAAATTAATCGCTTCTCAGGTTATATTGTAAATTTTATTGCTGGCTCCACAAAACGCCCCATGTACAAAAGCTCTCTTTTTTTAGGAAAGCTTTTGTTAAAATCCTTAATGAATCATTAAACATAAGTAGGAAAAACAAATGGATTTATAGTCTGATTCCTTCCTTTGTGTGTAGGTTTTTTAGTTATAGCTATAGCTTGCTTTGAATCGAGTAAGAGAGCACAAGATATCCCAGATGTGAGGATGAGTCAGACAGATGAGGTTAAGGGACCGCAGAAATAGTCATTCACTAAAAACTACACTATGGTATTAGAATGTAAGGAAACAGGTGACCTTATAACTTCTGAACGAATAGATGATTCAGGAAGGATAAAACGGCCCCTGACAGCAGGAAAAGCCTATAGAGTTATGGAATTAGAGCGGTTATTATCAAGAATTCATAAATTATTTAGTAGATTAGACCTAGGTAGATTATGGTTTTAAAGGAGTACAAAAATGGAACTTCATGAAGTAGGATACACCCTGAATATCCAGGCCGAAAATATTATGCAATATCCCAAAACGATTATTAAAGGAATATCCTATAATTCACAAGATGTCGAGGAAGGATATCTATTTGTAGCAATTAAAGGATACCAACAAGATGGCCATCACTATATTCAACATGCGATTGAAAATGGAGCTTGTGCGGTCATCGGGGAAGAAATGAGGGCGGATTTATCTGTCCCCTATTTTCAAGTGGAGAACAGTCGAAAAGCTTTAGGTTTGATTAGTGACCATTATTATAACTTTCCTACGGATGACAAGATACTAATCGGCATTACAGGTACAAACGGTAAAACTACAACAAGTTATCTTATAAGACATATTTTAGAAGATAATGGATTTTCCTGTGCCTTTTTCGGCAGCACGAAAAACATTATTAATGGAGAGGTTTGTCCAACGATCAATACCACCCCAAACTTACTAGAAATAAACAGGCTATTAGCCGGAAGTAAAGACGATGTGGTGGTTATGGAAGTATCTTCCCACGCTTTAACACAGCATAGAATTGAAGGGGTTTCCTTTGATTATGCCTTATTCACCAATCTTTCTCACGATCATTTAGATTATCATGGTTCTATGGAAGACTATTTCCAAGCCAAAAGAAAACTGTTTGAGATGTTGAAAAAGGAAGGAAAAGCTATCGTTAACACGGAGGATTATTGGGGCGAGATATTGGCAAGTCAGCTCGTTGGTCAAGGTATTCCCATGATATCGATTGGTGAGAATGGGAGAAGTGATATGAAACTGGAAAGCTATACATCTAATCCAAGGAGCTTACTTTTGAAAAATGGTAACGAAACTATTTCGATTAAACCTTTGCTATACGGATTCCATAACATGTACAACATAGCTATGGCTTATGGAACAGCAAAACAAATCGGAGTGGATACGAAAGGTGCTATCCAATCTATTGAGCGCTTTGAGGGAATTGAGGGTAGATTTACCATTATTGAATTAAATCAGGGGGCAACGGTTGTTGTCGATTATGCTCACACCCCCGACGCCCTATTCCATTGCGTGAAAACAGCAAGAGAGCAGTGTTCAGGCAATCTAATCCATATTTTTGGATTCAGAGGGGATAGAGACCCGGCCAAAAGAAGGGAGATGATATCGATTTCATCTGAAATAAGTGATCAATATATCCTTACCTTCGATGACCTTAACTCTGTTTCTCCGGTAGATATGAAGAATACTTTAATTGAACTTCAAGAAAAGTATGGGAACGAAAATGGAAAAGTGATCACAGATCGTACATTAGCTATCGAAGGTGCCATAAACATGGCCAAAACAGGTGATTGGATCTTGATCACTGGGAAAGGGAATGAGAAATACCAGCAACGATGTCATTATCCTGTTCAAAATGATGAAGAGGCTGCTTTGTATTTGGCGAAGGAAGAAAAGTGATACCCAAAAATGAGTTCGCGGCACCTCAACCGCGAACTTTCTTATTGGTTATTGAAAATGATTGACCTACTCTCTTTTACTTTTGTTTATTACCTTATATAGGAGAAGCGTTCCTATCACCTGATAGCAATGTCTAATCCAAAGAGATTAAGCTTTAATCATCTGTATATAGGCTAGCTAAACCATCGGCGGCATGATGTAAGGTTTTCCGTATATTACCCTAATACGTGTGAAAGCTATCAAACTAAAGAGACTACTTCTTATATAAGAAGTAGTCTCTTTTTTTAGTTATTTATTCATGTTCATATTCATATGTTTGAAATTGGCACTAGGTGCAGCCCCGTTTGTACCATGCATCGATTGGTACATTTGCTTCATTTCTTTGGTATTCCATTCAGGATGCATATCACTCATGAATTTCTTTGCCTGACCAAAATTGATTTCACCATTTGATTCAAGCATCTCTTGATGCATGTCACTCATGTCCATCACTTGTTCATTAGGCATTTCCATCTGGTCACTTTGCGCCTGTGCAACGGTAACACCGCCAGCAGCCACTATTCCAAGAGACAACGCTCCAATAATAATCTTTTTCATTTTAATCAACTCCTTTATGTGATACCTACATCATGAAGGAGAAATATCAAGAATCTATCGAGAAAATATGAAGGATTATGGACAGTTTATGTTATAACTCCAAGTAGCTAAACTTCATCTTGAAATATAGTAAAACCAAGGACAATTTTATAGTTTCTAACCTCGGACGTATCGGCAAGGGAGAGGTTGTTCAGTACTTCATATCAGAAGGTAATATGTCAATATGTCTGACTGGATTTTGACTGGATATTATTCATGAACTTAGATGTTTTATTTAACATCAATCTAAGTCCTGTAAGATTCAAGCACTGATAATATAACGTTTTTGTGCGTTTTTTTAGTATTTCACCAATTCAAGGAATGGCGGCATGATGTAAGCTAGCCCTGAACCCCTTGGTATACACAAGGCTTTTAAGCGAAATTGTTAGCAAAAAGCTAACCGTTGATAACTATAATTAGATGCTTCTCAAAAGTTATATAAACTTTTGAGAAGCATCTTTTTTTTCGAATGAATTTATTTATGTCATATAATTCATATACTAGTTGTAAGAGTCTTTTTATGTTGCTTTAAAAGTAAGCGTAAACTAAGCTGATTGATTAAGGCTATCTCTATCATCCTTCAGCAACATCTTTGCCTGTGAAAGCAAGGAATTATTTCCCATAACAATCATAATAGTCAGAATATTGACATATTTATTGCGCTTCGCTATACTCTCAACTAGATGAATGAGTATTCAAGAATAGGGAGAAATCAAATGACAACAAACTATCAAACAATAGAATCCCTATGTACCAATAATACGAATCTCTCAATAAATGATATCTATCAAATTTATGATGTATCACGTTCATTGCAAATAATGGCTGACCTTGCAAAGGCAAATGTTTTTATTGATTGTTTAGTATCTGACGAAAAGCATGCAATTGTGGTGGCGGAAGCATCCCCCAATACAGCACCTCCAGTTTATGAGAATAGTGTTGTCGGGACCATTGCTTATCAAACATTCGAGCCTGGCGTGATGTATTGTCTTACGACTGGGAATACGATGACCTCAAACCGAGCGTTTACACAAGAGAGAAAGAAAGTTGAACAAAGTGTTGTTCCTATTTTTTCTGAGGACAACCAAGTTATAGGAGTGGTCATAAAGGAGAAAAGCATTGGAGATCAAGTTGAACACCAAGCAGAAATGAAAGCGGTATCAAAAACAGCTGAATCCCTTGGAGGCTTGTTAATTGATGAGAAAGAGAACGAGCCTTTTGTTCCTGAACTTATGGAAGAAGCTGTTTTTTATATTTCTATGGATGGTAGATTGGTGTATTCAAATCCTACTGCGATTAATCTTTCGGATGAATTGCTTGGTAATCCATGCAACAATGGTGAGAACTTATTAGAGTATTTACCATTTCTTAAAGACGTAGTAAATAATTCTCAGCACATGCTAGTGCAAGAACAAGAAGTGTATAATAAAACGTTAAAGATTAAAAAGATTCGAGTGCCTTATCATGATATACACAATGGTGTTTTTATCATCATTAGAGACTTAACGGAGCTTCGAAAGAAAGAAAAGGAATTAATTCAAAAGTCGGTAGCGATACAAGAGATTCATCACCGAGTAAAGAATAATTTGCAAACAGTTGCAAGCCTCTTGCGTCTTCAAATGAGACGAGGTGTGCCAGAAGATAGTAAAGTATATTTTCTAGAAAGCTTAAATCGAATTTTAAGTATAGCTTCTGTTTATGAAGTAATCTTATCAAATAGCAATATTGATGAAGTAGATATTTTCGAACTGACTGAAAAGATAGCGAAGCTTTTAGTCAATGATGCAACGTATGAGGGGCAACGAATTACGTTTGATATAGAGGGAGAGAGTCTTTCGGTTGAATCTAACCGTGCTGTATCAGTAGCTCTTATCGTGAACGAGCTGATTCAAAATTGCGTGAATCATGCTTTTACAAATGGAATTGGAGGGCATATCCATGTCCTATTCCAACAATACGAAGAACAAATAGAGATTGGAGTCCAAGATAATGGTATTGGATACAGTAATTCGGATTCACCTTCATTAGGTTTGAATATCGTAAAGAGAATGGTTGAATTCGACTTATCCGGTGTGTTCCATATAGAGGGCAATGAGTCCGGAACGAAAGCTAACTTCCGTTTTCCTGAAGAAAGGAGGGTGTAGATGAAGAAAAAGATCTTACTGGCAGAAGATGAATCTATTGTAAGAATGGATACATCGATGATGCTTCAGGATGCAGGGTTTGATGTTGTAGGCGAGGCAGAGGATGGAGAGAAAGCCATTAGCCTAGCCCATCAATTAGAGGTAGATTTAATTATAATGGATATCAAAATGCCGAATTTAGGAGGGTTAAAAGCTAGTAAGATCATAGGCGATAAATATAATGTACCTATATTGCTTCTTACAGCATATAGTCAGAAAGAATACATTGAAAAAGCAAAAGAAGCTAACATTGTTGGTTATATAGTGAAACCCGTCTCGGAAGAACAGTTTATACCATCTGTAGAAATGGCTATTCATCAAGGAGAAGTTTCAGAGAAATACCGAGATGAAGTAAATAAGGCTGATCAGCGACTGGAAGAAAGAAAGATAATTGAGCAGGCAAAAGGAATTTTAATCGATCAATTCGGTTACACAGAAGACTCGTCGTTTAAAAAAATAAGGAAAATCAGCATGAATAAGCAGATGAACCTAGAGAAAGTTGCTAGAAGGATTATTAAAAAGTACTCTTAGAATTTTGGAGACTACAAGTGAAGAAAAGCTAGCAAAGGTGCTAGAGAGACAGTGGGGACACTACTGTCTTTCTAGCACCTTTTTAATTATATAAACTTATAAGAAAAGAGGAGAGGTATTGTGGTAATTATAGGGGATATAGTCATTTACATCATTATGGCTTGTGCGGTTGCTGGAGCGATTGCTTCAATTAAAAATAGTGAAACAGGTATTGGTGGACAGTTTATGGAAGGGATTCATTCCATAGGTCACATATTCGTACCAGCTGCTGGTATTATGGCTTCGATTCCATACTTATCCTGGTTTATTGATAAGGTATTTGGGCCGTTGTTTGAACGTATAGGTGCTGATCCAGCGATTGCTGCTACAGCAATTTTGGCTTCTGATATGGGAGGATATCAATTAGCTGAAGCATTACATGAGACATACGAAGGTTGGATAATGGCATTGATAGTAGGCTTTATGGCAGGAGCTACCATTGTATTCTCTATTCCAATGGGGCTGGCCATGCTAGATGAACGTGACCATAAATATATGGCACTTGGGATTATGTCTGGTTTACTAACCATTCCCATTGGAGTATTTATCGCAAGTTCTATCATCGCTATCACCAATTCTAAAGTGCGTGATGTGATTTCAACTACATCAGAATCTACTTATGAATTCACCTTAAGCTATGCAAAAATACTGGCCAATTTAACACCACTTCTCATTTTTGTGGTCATATTGGCGGCGGGTCTCTATTTCTTCTCGGATCAAATGATAAAAGGATTTATGTGGTTTGGGCGCATTATGGATGCTGGTATTAAGCTAGTGCTCGTTTTTTCCATTGTAGAGATTTTTACCGGTCTCTTTTCTAATGTTTTAGGAGGATGGGGATTTGACCCTATAATGGCTGATTCTGAAGATCAATTCCGAGCACTTGAAACCGCAGGGTATATCGGAATTATGTTAGCGGGAGCATTTCCGATGGTTTACTTGCTACAAAAATATGCCGGAGCTGCATTAGAATCCTTTGGTCGTAAATTTGGATTAAGTAAACAAGGTAGTGCTGGAATCATCGCGACAATCGCAAATATTTTGGCTATGTTTAAATTAGTCCGTAGTATGCCACCTAAGGACAAAGTTATTAATATCGCTTTTGGGGTTTGTTCTGCCTTTTTATTAGGGGATCACTTATCCTTTACTGCCAATTTCCAGCCAACGCTTATACTACCAATTATCTTAGGAAAGTTATCTGCTGGTCTCATTGCGATTGCCTTTGCATATAAGCTATCTATTCCGAAGGCCCGAGAATTAGAAAAAATAGATCGTGAAAACGGAATAATTGGCAAGGATGAATACATTGAGAGTGAAGAGTTCGAAGATCAAGTAGTTGCTGCTGAATATGAATATGAACAAACACATGTCAAGTAGTAAGGAGAGGTAGCTAATGAGCGAAGAGAAAAAGCGATTTATACAAGAATTTGTCCCTGGTAAGCAACTAACGTTAAGTCATTTGATTGCAAACCCAGATGCAGAGATGTTTGAGAAGTTGGGGTTAGAAGAATCGGGAGCTATCGGGATTCTCACACTAACTCCAAGCGAAACAGTCATTATTGCGGGTGATTATGCTACCAAGGCAGCGAATGTAAAGTTAGGCTTTTTGGATCGGTTTACAGGCAGTTTAGTTATAGTTGGGAGTGTTGCCGAAGTGGAAACAGCCATGTATGAAGTAAATCAATTCCTTCTTGAAAAATTAGCCTATACTCCTGCTGAGATTACTAAGTCTTAAAGAAGTAGGTGGTAAGATGAAGCAAAATAGGGGAATGTTCATAGGTTCTATGGAAGCGGGGAAATCTACGTTAGCTCAGGCATTACTAGGATATGAACCGAAAGCACTGAAAACACAGTCCCTCACATATAAAGATTGGATTGTAGATACACCAGGCGAATACACGGAAAATCCGATGTTCTATAAGAACATTATGGCTACTTCACTAGAGGTAACACACGTGCTTTTTGTACAAGATGCTACGAAAAAGAAAGTTTTCTTTCCACCTAATTTTAGTACAGGTTTAAATAAACTACCCATAGGTGTTGTTACAAAAGCGGATCATGTGGAAGCAGATATTTCAAAGGCAGTTAATCGCTTAAGAACAACCATTCCTAAAGGTCCTATTGTGATTACTTCAGCAGTAAAAGGAATGGGACTTAAGGCTATAAAGGATTTAGTAGCCTGTAATAGTATGAAAGAGATGGAAGACTACGTTGAAAGCCAAGAGGGTGATGACACAATCTTTATGAAATCCTTTACAAACTAATGAAAATATTCTAACATTTTGAATAAGATAACTAATTAACAAGTAAATTATTATAGGCAAAGGCGCCTAATGCATACCAAACGACAGAGGTTTGGGCTGTATTAGGCGCCTTTTTATTTGTGAAAGGGCGAGTGAGATGGCGAGAGGAACCGAAACCATACTAAGTGCAGGGATTGATATAGGAACCAGCACGACAAAAATAGTAATTAGTAAACTCTCCTTACGTAATACTGCAGGGTTAACTCACATGCCTCGTATTGAAATTACAGAGAAGGAAATGATTCATAAAAGCCCTGTCATCAGGACGCCATTTCGCACAGAGAAAGAAATTGATATGAAAAAGGTAGAAGAGTTTGTGCGAACTCAATACCAAAAGGCTGACATAAACGCAGAGGAAATTAAGACAGGAGCGGTGATCATTACCGGAGAATCTTCCACGAAATCAAATGCCCAAGAACTTATTGGGCAGATTTCAGAATATGCAGGTGATTTCTTAGTTGCGACAGCTGGTCCAGATTTAGAAAGCATTATTGCAGCTAAAGGGTCAGGTGCAGTAGAACTCTCCCAATCAACAAGTAAGACAGTAGCAAATATTGATATCGGAGGAGGAACTGCTAATGTAGCAGTCTACCAGTATGGAAAGCTCCTTGGTACGTGCACCTTGCATGTAGGGGGAAAACTAATTGAATGGAATAAAGGGAAAATTGAGTACATTTCACCGTTCATTAAAGAAGCAAACAAGCAAAGTGGTATAAACCTTCAAGAAGGTGATCACGTTTCGGATGAAATACTTAAGGAAGTTACCAACTTAATGGCGCAGACAATAGTGGATATGTGCGAACTGAAGATAGAGGAAAATCATCCTTTGTTGTTAGGTGAGCTACCTAATTGGGAGAAATCTATTGATATTGTGACATTTTCAGGCGGGGTGTCCGAATGTATGTATTACCCTGACTCATGTAACCAGGAGCAATTGTACAACGATGTTGGAGGACTATTGGCTAAATCCATTATTAATCATGATGGGTTATCAGCTTTTGAAGTGAAGCGACCAAAGGAAACCGTAAGAGCTACCGTCTTAGGTGCCGGAACCCAAACAACAGAGATAAGTGGTTCTACGATTTTGGTTGATAATGGAGTGTTACCACTACATAACATTCCTGTTTACAATATCAGTTTTGAAGATGGTTTTCCTGAGACACTTTCACGTCTTCCAGAAGACATGAAGCGGGGGATTGATTTATATGATCCTCATCAGGAAGGAGTGAATTTTGCTCTTTATCTATATGATTTGCCAGTATTAGGTTTTAAAGATATTCAACGATTAGCTAAAAGCCTTGTAGAAGCGAACCAACAAAAGGTTACTACACAACCTTTATTGGTGGTGTTCGAACGAGATTTAGCGAAATCCCTTGGTCAAACGATACAGGTTCAATATCCTGATGTACAGCTTGTGTGCATCGACCAAATTAAAGTAGAGCATGGAGATTATTTAGATATAGGAAATATCCTAACATCAGGCGTCGCTCCAGTTGTCCTGAAAACATTAACATTTCAATAAAAGAAGGGAGGGGAACAATGTTGAAGTTATCGACAAGTCATCTAGGGGAAACCTTTTCTTTTGATTCTTTAAAGACTCTTTTTGCAAAAGCAAATGAAGAGAAGTCAGGTGATTACTTAGCAGGAATTGGGGCAGAAAGTGCACAAGAGCGTATGGCAGCTAAAACCGTCTTAAGTCAAATCACTTTACAAGATATAAGGGAAAACCCGCTTCTATCTGAATCTGAAGATGAAGTTTCAAAGATTATTGAAAATGATATAAACGAACCTATCTATCAATCTATTCAACATTGGACCGTTGCTGAACTTCGGGAGTATGTCTTATCAAACGAAGTTATCGGAGAAGATCTAAAGCGTGTAAGTCGTGGCCTTACGAGTGAAATGATTGCAGCTGTGGCAAAGTTAATGTCCAACTTAGACTTAATATTTGCTGCAAATAAATTAGAAGTTGTAACAAAATGCAACATCTCAATTGGTCAAAAAGGAACTCTAGCCTCAAGACTCCAACCTAACCACCCAACTGACGACATTGAGGGGATGCTCGCTTCCTTAAGAGAAGGTTTATCATTTGGGGCTGGTGATGCAGTAATTGGTATTAACCCAGTGGAAGAATCAGTGGAGAGTGTAAAGAGAATGCTTCATGCTAGTCATGAGTTTATTGAAGAATGGAACATTCCAACACAAAATTGTGTGCTAGCTCATGTCACAGCACAAATGAAAGCGATTCAACAAGGTGCGCCTGCTGATATGATCTTCCAGAGTATTGCCGGAACAGAGACTGCGAATAGCTCTTTTGGAATTGATGCTAACATCCTTCATGAAGCAAATGAATTAGCAAAAGTAAAAGGGATGGGAACTGGCCCTCAACGACTGTACTTTGAAACTGGCCAAGGGTCAGAGTTATCTGCTGAAGCTCATCATGACATTGATCAAATGACGCTTGAAGCGAGAAACTATGGATTCGCGAGACATTATGATCCCTTCATCGTTAATACAGTGGTTGGATTCATTGGTCCAGAGTACTTGTATAACAATAAACAAGTATTACGAGCAGGACTTGAGGATCACTTTATGGGGAAGATGCACTTACTACCAATGGGGGTAGATATCTGTTATACCAATCATACCAAAGCCAATCAAAATGATATGGAGGACTTAGGTGTCTTACTCACAACAGCTGATGTGAATTTTATCATTGCCACTCCAATGGGGGATGATTGTATGTTGAATTATCAATCAATGAGTTATCACGATATTGCTACGCTTCGTCAAACATTTAGAAAGCGGCCGTCCCCTCAATTTGAAAAATGGCTTGAGAATATGGGGATTATGGAAAACGGTATGCTTACTACTAAAGCTGGGGATCCAACAATTTTTCAGATATAAAGGAGGTGAATATATTTGGACAAGCAATTGGTTGAACAAGTTACCCGGATGGTTGTAGAGAAATTAAACTCACCCCAACCCAAACAAGATCTAAATTATTCCAGTGTGAAACTTTGGGATCATACATCTTCCAAAGGAAAAGTGACAGAAATCAGTTCGAATGAAGGAGAAGAAAGTTCTCCAACCGGAATGGCTTCCTTTTCATCTTATAAAGCATCTTCAACGTCTAATAAGAACGCTAAGGTCAACGAGGAAAATGAATTTATCCGTAATAAGTATAGCGCACACACGGAAAAGGAAGAAGAACTGAATAATTTAAAAAGCAAAACACCTGCAAGAATTGGGGTTGGACGAGCTGGGGTCCGGCCTCGTACAACAACATGGCTTGATTTTCGTTATGATCATGCAGCTGCAGTGGATGCTGTATTTGGTCAGGTAGATCAAAGTTTAATCGATAACTTAGGATTATTTACCGTAAATACAAAAGTAACGGATCAAGAAACATATATAAGGCGGCCAGATTATGGGCGTAAACTATCCGATGAAGCCATTAAGCTCATCAAAGAAAAGTGTAAGTTTCAACCTACTGTTCAAATTATTGCATCAGATGGTTTAAGTTCCAGTGCCATCAATGAAAACTTAGAAGATGTTTACCTTGCTCTCCAGCAATCGCTAAAAAGTTTAGGGATTGATGTGGGTACTCCTTTTTATATTGAAAAAGGACGTGTTGCAGTTATGGATGATGTAGGGGAATATCTTCAACCTGAAGTGGCAGTATTACTTGTTGGGGAGCGGCCAGGGTTAGTAAGTGCTGACTCACTAAGTGCTTACCTTTGTTATAAACCACGTCATGGAACTATTGAATCTCAACGCCAAGTTGTATCCAATATTCATAATGGTGGCATCCCACCAGTAGAAGCTGGAGCTTATTTAGGTGGGGTAATAGAGAAAATCCTCGAATATCAAGCGAGTGGCGTTGAGCTCGTTAAGAAAGAAGGATAAAGGTATGAATACAAGCAAAGTGTACGCTGATTTATTATCTATCCGTATCATTTCCAGTGTGGAACAATCCCTTGCTGACTCCTTGAACCTCAATGATAATCAGAAAAGCTTAGCACTTTTTACAGTAAATATTGATGATGTTGGGGTAACCGCATTAGATGAAGCTACGAAACGAGCTGAGGTGGATGCAGTCATGGCAAATTCATTTTATGCAGGAGCTGACCATGCTTCGGGTCCCTTATCGGGTGAGTTTATAGGAATACTAGCAGGGCCAAACCCAGACGAAGTGAAAAGCGGAATAGACGTTGTACAACAAGTGGTTTCCTCTGAAGCTTTTTTTGAAGCAGTGGATGAACGGGAAGAGCATTGCTTTTATGCACATGTTATTTCAAGTTCAGGAACCTTTTTATCAAAAGAAGCTGGAGTGAAAGAGGGAGAGTCCCTTGCTTATTTAATTGCTCCCCCATTAGAAGCAACATATGGAATCGATAGTGCATTGAAAGCTTCAGATGTTCAATTGGCTAGCTTTTATGAACCACCTTCAGAGACCAACTTTGGTGGAGGGTTGCTATCTGGATCGCAGGCCGCATGCGAAGCAGCAGCTGATGCATTTCGTGAAGCGGTGGTCGATATAGCCAATCATCCTATGAAATATTAATACTTTAATAGAAAGGAGAGAAGCGAAATGGAATTAGATCATGACTTGCAATCTCTTCAAGAAATGCGAAATGCAGTCGACCAAGCTAACAATGCTCAAAAGAAGCTAGAGTCCTACACTCAAGAACAAGTAGATAGAATTATTCAAGAAGTAGCAGATGCCGCTTTTGAGCAATCCACTTATTTGGCCAAAATGGCAGTGGATGAAACAGGCATGGGGGTGATGGAACATAAAAAATTAAAAAACGAAGTAGGCTCGAGAGATGTCTATGAATCTATTAAAGATGAGAAGACGGTAGGCATGATTGGTGAAGATACCAAGAACAAAGTCACAGAATTTGCTTACCCATTTGGAGTGGTAGCAGGGATTATTCCCACAACCAATCCTACTTCAACAGCAGTTTACAAAACACTAATTTCACTTAAATCAAGAAATGCGATTGTGGTAAGTCCACATCCCTCTGCTGTGAAGTGTACGATAGAAGCACTCAAAATTTGCCACGATGCAGCTGTGAAAGCCGGAGCTCCTGAGGGGATTGTGGGGTGGATTTCAAAACCTTCAATGCCAGCAACAAATGAATTAATGTCTCATAAAGATGTTGACGTCATTCTAGCCACAGGGGGAGGGGGGCTTGTTCGAGCAGCCTATAGTTCAGGAAAGCCAGCTTATGGTGTTGGACCTGGTAACGTGCCTGTGTACCTTGAAAAATCATGCGATGTGCAAAAATCCGTTCAAATGATTGTGGATAGTAAGTCATTTGATAATGGAACAATTTGTGCTACTGAGCAAGCCCTCGTTATTGATCAAAACATAAAAGAAATGAGCGTCAGAGAGTTCAAGAAGAACGGCTCGTATCTTTTGAATGAGGATGAAAAGAAAAAGGTTGAAAAAGTGATTTCTCCAACCAAAGGGAAATTGAATCCAAAAATTGTAGGAAAATCAGCAGTGAAAATTGCTGAAATGGCAGGATTGGAAGTGCCTGAGAACACACGCCTATTAATTGCGGAAGAAACGAAAGTTGGAAAAGAGATTCCTTTCTCAATTGAGAAACTCTCGCCTATTTTTCCACTGTACACTGTGAAAAATGAGGAAGAAGCAGAAAAACGATGTATTGAATTACTCAATCTAGGAGGAAGAGGGCATAGCTTCTCTCTTCACACAAACGATGATGACCTAGCTAAGAGGTTTGCAGAAAAGATGCCCGTTTCTAGAATGCTAGTAAATACGTTATCTAGTATTGGTGCTGTTGGAGCCACCACTGGCTTAAAAGCTTCCATGACCTTGGGGTGTGGCTCTTATGGGAGTAATATTACATCTGACAATATTACTGCCCGCCATTTAATGAATGTGAAAAGAATGGCATATGGCATCAAGGATGTTGATATTCCAAGACCATCAAAAAATATAACTTCCCAAGATGGTAAGGAATCTACTGAAAGCAATCAGGTTGAAAAAGTAGTTTCTGAAGTGATGAAAGAAGTAGATGAAGAGCAAGTAGATGCAAGCACTTTATCTGAGATTGTTGAAAAAGTATTACAAAATCAATAAAAACATTTAGGAGGAATATAGTATGGCACTTAATGGAGCGTTAGGAATGATTGAAACAAAAGGGTTAGTAGCATCTGTAGAAGGCGCTGACGCTATGGTGAAAGCGGCAAATGTAAACCTAGTAGGAAAGATTCACGCAGGTGGCGGAATTGTAACGATTCTAGTAAGTGGAGATGTGGGAGCAGTAAAAGCAGCTACTGAATCTGGTAGTGCGGCAGCTCAACGAGTAGGAGAACTTCTTTCTGTACATGTAATCCCTCGTCCACACAACGAGTTAGAGAGTATTATGCCTAAACTTGAAGGTAATCAATAAGCCTCGCTTCTGTAATCATTAATTATGAAAGTGAGGGAGAACTAGATGAATAAACAAGATATTCAAGATGTAGTTTACCAGGTGATTGAGAGAATGCAAGATTCAAATCAATCGTCTAGCGAGGTTCCTATTGGAATCTCGGCTAGACATTGTCATTTGAATAAAGAATGCTTAGAAGAATTATTCGGTAAAGGGTATGAATTAACAAGTAAAGCACCTTTATCTCAACCAGGACAATTTGCAGCAAATGAAACGGTTATGATTGCTGGTCCACGTGGGAGCATCGAAAAGGTGCGGATTCTAGGTCCATTACGTTCTGTCTCACAAGTGGAAGTTAGTCAGACAGATGCTTTTCAACTTGGACTAAAGCCTCCTGTTCGGCAATCAGGCCATATTGAAGGATCTAGTCCAATCACAATAATCGGTCCTAAAGGTAGTGTGTACCTAGATAAAGGACTAATCATTGCGCAAGCTCATATCCATATGCATCCTGATGATGCTAGTTATTTTAATGTGAAAGACAAAGAAGTAGTAGCTGTGGGGATTGATAATGGAGAGAGAAAAGTGACCTTTGAAAAAACGCTAATCAGAGTTTCTGAAAAGTATCGATTAGAGATGCATATCGATACAGATGAAGCCAATTCAGGTGCTATTAAATCCGGTCAATATGGTCATTTGAAGAAGGTGGAATCCACCGATGTATGATAAAGAATGGGTTGAGAGCATTGTAAAAGAAGTCTTAGCGAACTTAGAAAAAGGAACAGATTTTCCAAAGCCCATATTACATCTTATCCAGTCAGAAGATGTCTCAGAGACCATGCTACATTACTTGCAATCTCGTTGGGAAGTGGAGTGGGTTAACCCTGAAGAAGTTAATGGTGATAAGAAAAGAGAACGTGTCCTATTTCCGAGTGTTTCTCAAGATTTGTTTGTTAAAGGTGCCTTAGGGATTACAGATACTCATGAAAGTGCATTGTTTTCAGAGCTCGTACGTAGGAATAGCCAAATTATTTTTAAACTATCCTCACCTTTGCATGTAATCATAGATGAAAAAGCATCTACAGAAGTTCCTCAAGCTTATGTAAGAATGCTCTCACAGTATAAAGAAATTTTATCCTCTTTTGGAGTGGAATTTTCTATAAGAGATGACTTATCGGATATACAGTTTATAGAAGAGTATAATATTCCAGAACCCAAACTCTATCAAGGACAATTGGTAACACAAAGGGAAATGGAAAGCTGGGAAGGTAAAGAAATGTATCTTGAGAAGCATACGATTATAACGCCGTTAGCAAAAGACAAAGCAAAAGAAAGAAACATAAATTTGCTTAGGAATGATTCATAGGGAGATGACAGTATGATTGTAGGAAAAGTTGTCGGAAATATTTGGGCTACCCGTAAGGAAGAAGGCCTGACTGGACTGAAGTTCTTGCTGGTTAAACCCGATCCTTCGTTTTCATACTCAACGAATGAAACATTTGTCGCTGTAGATCGAATAGGTGCAGGAACGGGGGACCAAGTAATGGTGACGACTGGTAGCGCTAGTTCCCATTTACAAAGTGAAACGTACACACCCATTGATGCCTTGATAATCGGCATTATTGATTCACTGGAATTAGAAAGGAGTGAAGATGATGGCTAAAGCATTAGGAATGATTGAAACCAAGGGGATTGTGGGCTCCATAGAAGCTGCTGATGCAATGGTGAAAGCTTCGAATGTTTCATTAGTGAAACAAGAGAAAGTGGATGCTGCTTTAGTAACAGTATTGGTTCAAGGGGATGTAAGCGCAGTGCAAGCAGCTGTTGAGACAGGAAAAGAAGCAGCAGAGAAGGTAGGAGAGTTAATAGGACATCATGTCATTCCCAATCCAGACGACGAAACAAACGATTTATTATCTAAAGAAGAAAAAGCAAAACAAACGACTGAAAAACAAACTACTAAGCCAAAAGTATCTGATAATAGTGAAGGTGAGACTTCACCAAAAGAAGAGGAATCAACTCAAAAAACAACATCTAAAAGAAGGCAATCCTCATCCTCTACAAAACAAAAATCTAATTCAAATTCATAAACAGTGTGGTAAGGAGGGATTTATATGCCATTTACAAGAAGAAAAATTGCCGTCATTGGGGCAGGATTCACTGGGACAACATGTGCTTTAATGATCGCTCAAAAAGAATTAGGAGATGTGGTTTTAGTAGACATTCCGTCTATGGAAAATCCGACTAAAGGAAAAGCATTAGATATGTTGGAGACAAGTCCTGTTCAGAAATTTGATTCAAACATTACTGGTACCTCTTCCTATGAAGATATAGAAGGAGCGGACCTTATTATCATTACAGCAGGGATTCCAAGAAAACCAGGTATGAGTCGTGACGAACTTGTAGCTACAAATGCAAAAATCATGAAAGATGTCTCCGAACAAGTAAAACAATACGCTTCAGAAAGTTACGTTCTTGTATTAAGTAACCCGGTCGATGCAATGACCTATGTGTGTTATCAAACAACAGGGTTTCCGAAGAATCGTGTCATAGGTCAATCGGGAGTGCTGGATACTTCAAGATTTAACACCTTTGTAGCGCAAGAGCTAGGAGTATCAGTAGAGGATGTAACAAGTTTTGTGTTAGGTGGTCATGGAGACAGTATGGTTCCGTTAGTTCGTTATTCTCATGCAGGTGGCATTCCCCTCGATAAACTACTACCTCAGGAAAAAATTGAGGAGATTGTAGAAAGAACTCGAAAAGGTGGTGGGGAAATCGTCCATTTACTAGGTGAAGGAAGTGCGTACTATGCGCCAGCTGCTTCCCTTGTTTTAATGGTGGAAGCCATCTTGAAAGATAAGAAAAGAATTCTTCCTTCCATTGCCTACCTTGAAGGAGAATATGGATATGAGAATATATATTTGGGAGTGCCGACAATCCTAGGTGGTAATGGGATTGAAAGCATAATCGAATTACCATTATCCAATGATGAAAAAGGACAACTGGATTACTCCGCTGATGCTGTAAAAAATGTGATGGCGCTCGTAGATAGTCAGTAGTGAGATGTTAAAGTTCTCGGGTTAAATGAACTTCCATTGAGGCTATATTATTAGGGAGCCAGTTCACCCGTAGTAAGTGAATAGAACGAATAGGTAAAGGTGCCTTGTTAGCATATGAGATTCATTATGTTGGGGCATCTTTTTGTTTTGATACCGTTGAGAAAAGAGATAGACTGACTGGATATTCATTTTAGTTACATAGGAGGAATCATATGAAACTAGCATGCGAAATGAATAAACAAAATTTCACATTTAACTCTATTAATGATGTGTTAGCAAAGGCAGGAGAAGAAAAATCCGGTGATACAATGGCTAAGATTGGAGCATTGTCCTCGTTAGAGAGAATGGCAGCTAAATATGTACTTAGTCATTTGCAGTTGAAAGATATATATGAAAATCCATCCATCCCATATGAAGAGGATGAAGTCACTCGTGTAATTTATGATGGAATAAATGAAAGGATTTACAATAGTATAGCCGATTGGACGGTAGGTGAATTAAGAGATTTCATTTTATCTCATGATACCTCTTTTTCTGATTTATCACGAATTAGTAGAGGGCTGACAAGTGAAATGATTTCGGGAGTGGCCAAATTAATGTCTAGTATTGATTTGGTATTGGCTTCGCAAAAAATGAAATATAAAGCTCATTGCAACACTACAATTGGTGAACAAGGTAGATTAGCATTTCGTTGCCAACCTAACCATCCCAGTGACAATGCTGAAGGAATCTTAGCTTCTATTAAAGAAGGGCTTTCATATGGTTCGGGGGATGCGGTGATAGGAATCAATCCAAATAATGAGTCAGTGGAGTCTGTTTCTAACATATTGAACATGTCACATGATTTTATCGAAAAATGGCAAATCCCAACTCAAAATTGTGTACTTGCACATATTAGTACCCAACTTCAGGCATTAAAAAATGGGGCTCCTATAGCACTAATGTTTCAAAGCTTAGCGGGTACTCAAAAAGCGAATGAGGATTTTGGTGTTTCAAGGGAATTACTTGATGAAGCATACCAAACAATGCTGAAAAAAGGTACATCTACTGGACCTAATTTTATGTATTTTGAAACAGGTCAAGGATCAGAAGTATCTTTGGATGCTCACAAAGGTGTAGATATGCAAACCTTGGAAGCAAGAACATATGGGTACGCTAGGTATTGGAAGCCTTTTATGGTGAATAACGTTTCAGGATTTATAGGGCCAGAGACCATTTACAATGGGAAGCAACTTATAAGAGCTGATTTAGAAGACTTATTTATGGGGAAATTGCATTCGTTACCTATGGGGATTGCTCCAACATATACAAATCATATGAATGCAGATCAAAATGATCAAGAAATTGCTGGAATGCTCACTTCCGTAGCAGGAGCTAATTTCTATATGGGAGTGCCAGGTGGTGATGATGTGATGTTAAGTTATCAAGATACAAGTTATCATGATGACGCTTCACTAAGAGAAATGCTTGGCCTGAGACCTTTACAAGAATTTGAAGAATGGTTAGAAAAAATGGAGATTATGGAAAATGGTAAATTAACTAAAAATGCAGGAGATTTATCTATATTTGATTGAAGGGAGGTTGAACATGGATATAAATATCGAGGAAGTGGTTAAGAAAGTTATTCAAGAGATTGAAGACAATGATTATCAAAAAAAATATAATAATAGGTTTTCAAATGAAACTGAAGAAGAAAAAAATTTTTACTATGAAAAAAGAAAAGATAGTGGTGTACTAGTGGAGAACCCTAATAATAGAGAAGTTATAGAAAAAGTTCAATCTATAACTCCTGCAAGAATAGGGATTGGGAGATCAGGTACTAGAATGAAAACCGAAAGTTACTTGGATTTTAGAGTGGATCACGCAGAGGCGCAAGATGCTGTGTTTAAAGATGTTTCTCATGAATTATTAGAGGGTCAACAACTTCCATTCTTGAAAAGTCAGGCTCCGAGCATGGAGGAGTACTTGATGGATTTAGAAATCGGTAGAAAACTAGATCAAAGCTCCGCTGAGTGGATAAATGAAAACTGCTCTAAACAAAAGCAAGTACAAATCATTATATCTGATGGACTTAGTTCTACAGGGATTGAAGAAAATATACCAGATTTACTACCAGCCTTGATTCAAGGATTAAAGGTGAAAAATATAACTTATGGAGATCCTATCTTTATACAAAGAAGCAGGGTTTGGATTCAAGATCAAGTTGCATCTTATGTCGATTGTGACCTCGTAATATCTTTAATTGGAGAACGCCCTGGCTTAGCAACAGCTAAAAGTATTAGCGCCTATTTTATATATCAACCAGATGAGACAAGTGTGGAAGCAGACCGTACAGTTATTTCAAACATTCATCAAGGAGGAATCCCACCTGTTGAAGCTGGTGCTTATTTAGCTGATGTTCTTGAAGAAGCGCTGAAATATAAAGCTAGTGGGGTTAGTTTATCAAGGATAAAGAATGAGTAGGCAATCGTTGTGAGACGAAGGGACAGGTTCCCCGTCCCAGTTTGGGACAAGGAACCTGTCCCTCTATCTCACTACCTCAATAAATACTTATGAGTATCAAGAGTTCTTTGCAAATATAAGAGAGGATTTCCCAGATTGCATCATACTATAATACTTAAACTTGAGACTTCTCATTAGTTTTTTAGAACTTTTGAGAAGTCTTTTTTCCTTTGCTTGATATATTTTTTGTTAATTAACTTTAAATAGATACTTTAAGATTAACTTGTCTCCACATCCCACGGTCTTTCCTATACTTAAAAATTCACCAAGCACGAATTTGATATGTAGCAAGTTTCTGTAAAGTGTAATGTTTTGTCTATCAGGGAAAACGATGAAAAAGATATGTTAGATGGTAGACTGCTTTATTCTTTTGGGAAAGGAGAGGAACATAAATGGCTAACCAAAACTCAGAAAACCAGGAAACTATTAAGAAAATTAAAGATTTGATTAAAGACGAAAAGGTGGCGATGCTTACTACGATGTCACCGGAGGGCAAGCTTCTGTCCCGGCCAATGCAAACGAAGGAAGTAGAAATAGACAATGAAGAGATCTGGTTCATTACAGAAAAAGATACAGAGAAATATAGAGATATTGAACATAACCCTGCTGTTAACCTGGCATACGCAGGGAAATCTTATGTATCAATCAGCGGCACAGCTGAATTTGTCCAAGATGAGAGTAAAAAGAAGGAATATTGGAATAAGATTATTGAAAAAGTCCTGAACGCTTCTGCCGATGATTCGAATGTTGTACTGGTAAAAGTGACACCTGACATCGCCGAATACTGGGAGTCTGGCTTGAACGTCAAAACCGTCAAAGAGTTTGTGAAAAAGATGTCAAGCAGTAATTCTATAGAAGAAAGCAATGATTTAAAAGATACTGTACACTTTGATGAAAATTAGTAAATTAGGTAAAGCAGGGGGGACTAAATCCCTGTATTTTCTCTAAATTAGCTAAAAGTCTCTCTTAAGAAATTCATAGGGGAGGCTTTTTTATTGTTTTTATAAAGTGACCACGACCCTGTCATTGCAAAGATCCATATCGTGAGACGAAGGGACAGGTCCTTCGTCCCAGTTTGGGACAAGGAACCTGTCCCCCCATCTCATCCAACTCATTCAAGGCTAGTGGAACAGGCATTTTTTGAGTTTAATCGGAATATCATATGGGAAATTCCTAAAAAAAAATGTGTGATTGGAGCTTTTAATTGAAAAATTTAGGAGTAGGGTTAGTAGTTCTGGCGGCTATTTTTTGGGGTGTGTCCGGAGGTTTGGCGGGCATCTTAATGGAAAAGGGTTGGAATCCTCTTGTGATTTCTTTTTATAGAGGAGCTGTAGGATTAATTTGTTTATTTATATGGATGATTATTCGCACTAGATATTATTCTTATGGAAGTCTAAGAAAGATGCTTTTTTGGTCATTGTTATCTGGAATAGGGGTCACGGGTAATTTCAGTTTCTATTTCGTCAGCATCTCTCATTCCGGTGTAGCAATAGCATCAACCTTGATGTACACAGCACCCATTTTTGTTTTCATCATATCCTTTATACTTAAGATGGAGCGAGTCACCACGTTTAAAGTCATTGCCATGCTTATTGTGATGGGTGGCATTGGATTATTAACAGGGGTGTACCAAAATGGAATTGAACAGTTGAATCTATTAGGAATTTCTACAGGCTTATTATCAGGTCTTTCCTATGCCATTTTCATTTTCGGTTTTAACTATGCCCTTAAGTATGGAGAACCACCAGCTATTTTAAGTACAGCGCTTTTTGCCTTTACGCTGATTTTACTTCCATTTATTGATCGGGAGCAAGCTGTATCTGTGCTTTTTTCTGAAGATATCTTCTTATTCATAGTGCTTGGCATAATAGGAGCTGGCATTTCTTTCTTCTTTTATGTAAAAGGCTTGAGAAAGACATTACCTTCTGTGGCTTCTATAGTAGCTATGGTAGAACCTGTTACAGCTTCTTTATTTGGGGTTTTGATATTAGGGCAATTCCTCGATCCAATCCAAATGATAGGTATGATTGTAATATTAATTACCATCACGATTTTAAGTACAAGAAAAAGTGCCTGACTCAATAGGTTAGCACAATTCTAAATAAGTTCTTTTAAGTGAATATTTTTGCATTAATTTTCTCTTTATAATTCAAAAAAGGGAAGGAGGTTGAGAAAGAGACCTCCTTCCCTTTTTTATATTCTATTAGTCTTCTGCATTTACGCCTTTTTTCACTCAGGGACAGGTGGGATGAGGGGACAGGTACCTCATCCCAGATTCAGACGAGGGACCTGTCCCTGCGTCTCACATGGAGGGATTATGGAAATATGTGGCGAATAGAAGTAGTGGGTGAAAGGAGAAAACATGTTGAAACAATTTATCGTAAATCACAAATTCCTAAGCATAATGATTTTGGTGTTAATCGGAAGTGCAGCTTATGTCGGTGGTATGTTGTTTCAAGGCGGTAAAACCGAAGAACCTCAATCAACAGCTGAAGGTGAAACGGAGCAAAAAGAAGAAATGGAACCTGGCAAAGACAAAAAAGTATCAATTGAAAACACAGATGGAAATTACATCGAGATCAGAGAAGAAAGAGAAGTTCCAATCGAAGATGAAATTCCTTTAAGTATATCCGAGTATGAATTGCAAAACAAAATTCATTACATGAGTCACCAAAAAATTATATCTAGTAAAAAATGGGGTTCATTGCCCTTAACGATGGAACGTGTTAATCGATTAATTGACATTGTTGAAAGCTCAACTTACAACAACGAAGAAACGTACTTACGAATTTTAAAAGCTTGGAAGAACAAAGATTTCTCTGAAATCGACGATCATCATAATACAATTTGGAAAATGCAAGACGGAAACGTAGGTAAAGCCACTGGTATTATGAGCATGGAAGAAGAAAAAGAATTTATCGAACACCACTACCCAGATGCTTTGGACTAACATTGTTAGTCCTTTTTCTTTTGGCAATGAAAAAATGGCTGAAAGAGAGCAATTGGGTGAATATCTCTTTATAGTCTTCATGAGATGGTGGGTTGGTTATTAGTGTTCTTTTTGTTTCCAAAAAATCCCCCAAAAGTAGTATGATTCATACTATAAGGAGATGGAAATATGAAGAAAAAATTAAGTATAGGACTTGCTGTTGTTTTGTTATTGTTGGTCATTGGTTTAATTGGTGCTGGTCAATATTTTTATAGTGTCGCCATTAGTAGTAATAGTGAGAGTGTTGACTTGCATGGTGGAGGAGAGTCTGAACGTGCTGTGGCTGTGAGTGCCTCTAAAGAAGAACAAGAGAAGGAAGAAGAAATAAGGCGTTGGACGAAGCGACAGGATTTTGAGAAGGTGGATATTAAATCAGAGGATGATCTTACCTTACGGGCACTTTATTTGGAGAATGAAGAAACTTCGAATAAAACGGTCATTTTAGCACATGGTTATAAGGGAAGTAACGAGCAGATGAAGGGCATTACAAAATTCTATTATGAGCAAGGGTTTAATGTATTAAAGCCCGATGCACGAGGGCATGGCAAAAGTGAAGGGGACTATATTGGATATGGTTGGCACGATCGATTGGATATAGAGCAATGGGTTACCCTTTTAATAGAGGAAAAACAAGCAGCATCTATTTATCTACATGGATTCTCAATGGGTGCTTCCACGGTATTAATGGCTAGTGGACAAGATCTACCAGCTGAAGTGAAAGGAATTATTGCAGATAGTAGCTATACGACTGTGAAAGAAGAGCTCTCCCACCAACTGAATTACCTATACGACTTACCCTCTTTTCCTATATTAGATGTTACAAGTATGATAACTAAGGTTCGAGCAGGCTACTCATTTGAGGAAGCATCAGCGCTTAAGCAGGTAGGGAAAACAGAGGTGCCGATTTTTTTCATTCATGGGGCTAAAGATGAACTGGTTCCGACTGATATGGCTCATCGACTCTACGAAGCAGCAGCTGGAAAGAAGACATTATGGATTGTTCCGGGTGCCAAGCATACAGAAGGATACACGGTTGCTGAAGAACAATATAAGAAGCGGTTAACGCAATTTATTGAAAATGTGTCTACGAATTAAACGTATTCTCTATAAAGAAAGTAAACCTCTCTGGAGATCTTAGGTGGAATTCCAGGGAGGTTTTTTGTATAGAAGAAATGACAGCGCTTTATTTTTAGGGGAAACCCCCTATGGTATTAAAATACGAAGCACGATACCATAGAAATATAAACGATGTGAAACAGATTATTCGTAGAGGAGGGGCTCCATATGAAAACACATTACAAAGTGTTGATTGTTGGGGGAGGTACTGCTGGTATTACTACTGCAGCAAGACTATTACGTCAGTCAAAGGCATTCGAGAGCGATGTTGCCATTGTGGATCCAGCAGATAAACACTATTATCAACCGTTATGGACACTAGTAGGAGCTGGAGTTTCAGATAAAGAAGAAACAGAACGTGAGATGCAATCCGTTATGCCAGAAGGAGTGGATTGGATTCAAGATGCCGTGGAAACATTTGATCCAGACAACAATGCGATCCTTACTGCAATGGGACAAACGTACACCTATGACTATATGGTAGTAGGCGCCGGGATCCAAATCAATTGGGACGGTATTAAAGGACTGAAGGAAACGTTAGGGAAAAACGGGGTTTGTAGTAACTATTCCTTTGAGCATGTTGACTACACGTGGGAGACCATCCGCAACGTAAAAGGCGGTAATGCGATTTTCACTCACCCTAATTCGCCTATTAAATGTGGAGGAGCTCCACAGAAGATTATGTATCTAGCAGAGGACGCGTTTCGCAATATGGGTGTAAGAGATAATGTAGACGTTATATTTGGATCAGCAAACCCGGCGATCTTTGATGTGAAAAAGTATCGAGATGTGCTAGAAACAGTGATTGATCGAAAGCGAATTGATACTCGCTTTCGCCATAATTTAATAGAAGTAAAGGGAGAAGAGAAAGAAGCTGTTTTTGAAAACTTGGAGACAGGAGACATTGATACGTTCTCTTTTGAGATGCTTCACGTTACTCCACCGATGGAGGCTCCAACCTTTATTAAGAAAAGCCCATTAGCTGATGAAAAAGGGTGGGTGGATGTCAATAAACATACACTACAGCATACCCGTTATTCAAATGTGTTTGGTCTAGGTGACTCTAGTAATCTTCCGACTTCTAAAACGGGAGCTGCTATTCGTAAACAAGCACCTACAGTGGTAGAGAATATTATGGCTTTAATTCAAAAGCTTCCGATGACAGGTGTGTATAATGGTTACACTTCTTGCCCAGTGGTGACAGGCTACAATCGTCTAGTTTTAGCTGAGTTTGATTATGACAAAAATCCAAGTGAATCCATGCCGTTTAACCAAGCAAAAGAGCGCCGTAGCATGTATATGTTGAAAAAGGATATGCTTCCTCTTATTTATTGGGATGGCATGCTGAAAGGTGTTATGTAATACCGGAAAAGGAGGAATCATAATGGCTTCTACTTATGCAGATGTCTCAAAGTACGACTGGTTACAGGAATTAGAAAAACCAGAAGTACAAGAATCATTAACCTATTTAATAAAGAAGCTTCCGGATATTCAACAAGCAATGGATTCGGTAGATCACCTTGTTCAATTCGGTCAGTCAGTTACGAAGGATCAAGATGCGATCCAACAGTTAGAAGAACGGATAACCTACTCAACTCTTAATGAGGAAAATATAGAAGCAATGATCAAGCTTCTTGGCAAAATGCCAATGTTATTTGAAATGGTAGAGCGGCTAGAACAGATGATAGTTTTTGTGGAGAGTGTTCTTGGAGACCGTGAGTCACTAGATAGTTTGTATCGCTCTATGTCTGAACAACCTGTTCTGCAACAAGGAAAAGATGTACTAGATAAGTTAGATACGATAAAAGAAAAAGCAGAATCTACACCACAGGAGAATATTTCAATTTTTGCGGTATTAAAGTGGATGAAGGACCCAAATGTACAGAAAAGTTTGCATTACATCCAAACTGCACTGGATGTATTCAATAAAAAAGATTAAGGACGAGAGAGGGGAATTTTTGAATGTTACTTAAATATTTCTATGATGAGAAACTAGCACAGGCTGCTTACATGGTAGGCTGCCAAGCAACAGGGGAAGCAGTAATGGTGGATCCTGCCCGCGATGTTGAGCCTTATATCGAAGCAGCTAAAAAAGAGGGGCTTACACTGGTAGGGTCACTTGAAACACATATTCATGCTGATTTTGTTGCTGGTTCTCGTGAATTAGCCAAACGCTTAGGAGCTACTATGTACGTTTCAAACGAAGGTGGAAAAGACTGGACCTATCAAAACATTGATCAATTCCCTCATCAATTACTTTCGGATGGTGACGAATTTAAAATTGGCAATCTTACATTTTGTGTAATGCATACACCAGGGCATACGCCTGAAAGCATTTCTTTCCTACTAAAAGATGTAAATGCAGATGAACCAATGGGAATTTTTACTGGGGATTTTGTGTTTGTAGGGGATATTGGTCGTCCAGATCTTTTAGAAAAAGCAGCAGGAATGGAGGGAACAGCTGAAGCTGGTGCTTTCGATATGTTCACATCACTAGAACGATTTAAAGCACTTCCTGATTTTATTCAAGTATGGCCAGCGCATGGTGCCGGGAGTGCATGTGGGAAGGCTTTGGGTGCTGTTCCTTCTACTACTGTGGGGTATGAGAAACGTTTTAACTGGGCATTACAATACGATGATCAGGAAGCATTTGTGAAGGATTTACAAGAAGGTCAGCCAGAGCCACCATATTATTTTGCTGTCATGAAGCATGTAAATAAAGTCGGCCCAAATATTGTAGCAGAGTTACCTGCACCAAAGAGAATAGATACACTAAAAGAATTGCAAGAGGCGATTCAAAATAGTGCACAAGTTATTGATACAAGAGCTTCTGCTTTGTTTGCAAAGCAACACATCGAAGGAACGTACAATATCCCATTCGGGAAATCATTTACTAACTGGGCAGGTTGGATTGTAGATTATGATCGTCCTCTCTATGTATTAGCTAATGCTGAAAAGTTAGAAGACATCCAAATTGCACTACGTTCTATAGGTATAGACCGAACTGAATATTACATGGATGTAGACTTAGCTATGCAATCAGCTTCAGAGGTGGAAGCCTACCACGACATTACACCAGCAGAGGCAGCACCACTTGTTGCTAGTGAAGAGGTGAATGTAGTAGATGTACGAAACTTAACGGAATGGCAGGATGGTCATATCGATAGTGCGAAGCATATTATGCTAGGAACATTGCTAGATCGTATAAACGAAGTGCCAACAGACCGTCCGTTACTTGTTCACTGTGCTTCTGGAGTTCGCTCAGCTATTGGGGTGAGCTTACTTCAGGCAAAAGGAATAAAAGATGTCCGAAATGTAACAGGTGGTTACAACCGCTGGCAACATGAAGTTCAAAGTCAAACGGTATAAGCAGTGTAGGAGAGAAGCTGGTTCATAAGAGCCAGCTTTTTCTTTCACTTTTTTGTAAGTTTTAGTAGCTCTTTTATATTACCCTCAATGGTATAATGGTTCTATACTTCCGTTTATAAAGTACCAGAAACGTTAAGGAATCTTGCGTATGTTTCTCTGTGCTAAATTTATAATAAGAACAACCAAAACCCTAAGGGGAGATAACCTTGAAATCCTTTCAATTAAACCAAAGGTATCTAAGGCAAATATTCGAAAATATTCAAGACGGTATTATCATCATGGATCAAACTCGAGAAATTCTATTAATGAATCCTGCAGCTCATAACCTAACAGGGTGGCTATTGCATGATAAAGTGCCTTTTTGCACCTTCTGCCAAAACCGTACATTGCGTCCTGGTGAGAACAAGTGCTATTTAATTGCAAGAGAAGAGGTGCCATTCTTCTTATCAGAAATGCCCACCTACAATGGCAATCGCATAAATGTGGAGATGAGCACTGCACTCATGTTTCATGATGAGGAAACCAATCAGAAAGAATACTTACTTGTACTGCGCGATCAAAGCTTGAAGAAAAAAGAAGAAGAAGTTCGCATGTCGAAATTAATGATTCAAAAGCTGATTGAGGCGAAGGAAAGTGAACATAAGCGTCTTGCTCAAGAGCTTCATGATGGTGTGGGTCAATCCCTTTACTCAATTTCTGTCGCCCTGCAAGCTATTGAATCTCGCATTCAAGATGATCGTCTTCAGAATTATATTGATGATGTTCGTAAAGAATTAGATTATGTCATGAATGATGTGAAATCTTATTCCCATCAATTACGGCCACAGAGCCTTGATCGCCTTGGCTTAAACGCTGCGGTGCATAGCATGATTTCCATGCTAGAGAAAAATAATCCTTCGATGAGCTTTGAATATAGTACGAATATTGATTATCGCTTACCTTCAACGGTTGAAATTAATTTGTATCGTGTTATCCAAGAAGCAACCCATAATATTACAAAATATTCGGAAGCTGAGATTGTGAGCATACAATTAATGGATCACAAACACAAAGTAGAACTAAGTATAGTGGATGATGGGAAAGGATTTGATACCACACTTTCTCATAATTATGGGTTAGGTCTTCATCATATGGAAGAGCGGATGGCACAGCTTGGTGGAGCATTTAGGATTGATTCCACTCCAAATCAAGGTACAAGAATTACTGCTTTTGTTCCGAAAGGAGAGGTTTTTCTTTGATAAAAGTCATGGTGGTGGATGACCATGTATTAATACGCCGTGGTATTGTAATGCTACTTGAGGGATATGCTGATATAGAAATAGTAGGAGAAGCGAGCAATGGGGATGAAGCGATAGTAACAGCAGTAAACCAACAGCCAGATGTCATTTTAATGGATATATCTATGCCAGATGGGTTGGATGGTTTTACTGCTGCAGAGGAAATTCTGAAGCAAACGGAAAACACAAAAGTTGTATTATTGTCCATGCATGATGAAGAGGTATATATTCAAAAAGCTATTCAATTGGACGTATGCGGGTATATTTTAAAGAAGAGTCAAGGTGGGGAGCTTCATGAAGCGATCCAAACCGTGCACAATGGTGGAAGGTACTATAAAGTAGGAATTCCAGAAGATCAGCTAGAGAAGTTGTCTCAGCATCGAGGAAAAGAAAGTTCCATCCTATCGACTCGAGAGAAAGAAATAGTCCGGTTAACGATTCTCGGTTACTCAAATAAGCAAATTTCAGAGCGGTTATATATTAGCCCTAAAACCGTGGAAAACCATAAGGCCAACATTATGCAGAAGCTAGGATTAAAAAATAAGTCAGAAATGATCCAATATGGTATTAATAATAGTTATTTGGATTTAAAGCTGAACAACCACTAATGAAGAGAGGTGGTTGTTTTTTTATGGCCAAAAAACTCCCTGACAGGAGTAGAAGTTTAGGGGAATCCCCTTATACCTTATCCCCCATCTTATAATGAAATTACCATGTTCTTAAGGGGGGGAATGATGGTGGGAAAACAACATGAAAAATGGCTAACTCGCTTATCTATTGGAATAAGTCTAGTTATGCTTTTAGCATTAATCGGACGCTTGTTTTAAAGGGGGAAACATGATGTTTGAACAAAATGAAGCAATGTGGAGTCGTTATTTAACGGAATTAACACTAGGTTTCCATATTATCTTCGCAACGATTGGTGTTGGCATACCATTAATGATTGCGCTAGCTCAATGGATTGGGATTAAACGCAATGATCCTCATTATCTATTATTAGCACGGCGTTGGACAAGAGGGTTTGTCATTACGGTAGCGGTTGGGGTTGTTACGGGAACGGCAATTGGTCTTCAATTGGGTCTTCTTTGGCCAAAATTTTTGGAGATTGCAGGGCAAATCATCGCGTTACCACTATTTATGGAAACGTTTGCTTTTTTCTTCGAGGCAATCTTTCTAGGAATCTACATTTATACATGGAATCGATTTAAAAATCCTATGCGCCATTTTTTACTACTAATTCCTGTTGCCATTGGTGCATCCATGTCTGCGTTTTTTATCACCACTGTAAATAGTTTTATGAATGCACCACAAGGATTCGAAATGGTGGATTTTATTGCGATTCAACTTAAAACCATTGCAACTCTATTCACGCTGAATAAAAAGCATTTCTCAAGTAATAGTAAACAAACACCAGTTGTAACAGATAAAAAATATCACAACGGGTTAATAAACAAACCTTCATCCCCAGTGGATGTGAGATGGGGGGGACAGGTACCTCGTCCCAAACTGAGACGAGGTACCTGTCCCTCCGTCTCAGTTCATTTTACTCTATAGTCCTAGTAGTTTATAATGGAGTGTCAAATAAGAACGAACAAGGAACGGGAAGTGCCTATGACTAAACGAAAGAATAGTGGATATAAAAAAACTGGAAAAAAACCGAATAAATCCCAAAAGTCTTATGGGAAAAAAGATTCTGCGCCGGGGAATCAAAAAGGGAGCCCTTCCAAAGGCAAGGGTAAAGGAAACGATGCGCGTCAGCGTGGCGGGAAGTCTGTAACTGCTGAGGTAACTTGCTCAGGTCTGACTACTGATGGCAAAGGTATTGCTCAGTGGGAAGGGAAACAACTCGAGGTAGAGCATCTGCTGCCTGGGGAAAAGGCTGAGGTATTGGTTTCTAAAAGTGGAAAGTTTGTTAACGCAGAGTTGAAGCGGGTTGTTAGCCCATCTGAAGACCGAGTTACGCCGCCATGTCCATATTTTTACGAGTGTGGAGGATGTCAGATTCAACATATGAGTAATGATGCGCAAATGCGGTTCAAGCAGAAAACGATTGATGCACTCATGAAGCCATTTGGAAAACCAGAACCTATTTTGACGATGGACCATCCATATGGTTATCGGAATAAGAATAATATGACATTCGGTTTGAATAAAGAGCGGCAGGTTATTGGTGGTTTATATGCGCAAAATAGCCATCATATTATACCAATGGACCGATGTCTCATTCACGACCCGAAAGCGGATGAGATTGTGCAGACCATCAAGGACTATATGAAGTCCACGAAAATGCAACCATATAATGAAGACACTGGACATGGGTTCTTGCGCCACGTGCTGATCAAGGTAGGCAAGGTTAGCGGTGAAATTATGGTGGTTCTGGTAGCTGCATCATCTGTGTTCCAAGGTAAGAACAACTTTTTGAAGGCTCTTCGAAAAGCTCATCCAGAAATTACGACCATGATTTTGAATGTAAATACTCGAAATGACAGCATGGTGCTTGGTAATCAGGAAAAGGTGCTGTTTGGTAAGGGAACCATAACGGACACCCTATGTGGGCTGGAGTTTGAAATATCTGCGAGGTCCTTCTATCAGATCAATCCGGTCCAGACAGAAAAATTGTATTCAAAAGCTATAGAAATGGCAGATCTAACTGGGAAGGAAACCGTGATAGATGCGTACTGTGGAATCGGCACAATCGGTCTGATTGCCAGTAAAAAAGCTGGAAAGGTCATTGGCGTAGAGGAAAATAACGATGCAGTCAAAGACGCCATCCGCAATTCAAAACGCAACGGCGTTAAAAATGCTCGCTTTCATCAAGGTGACGCCGGGGAGTTCATGGTGCAGATGGCTGCACGCGGTGAGAAAGCGGATGTGGTGATTATGGATCCCCCACGAAGCGGCAGTGATGAAGCGTTTTTATCAAGCGTTGTGAAGTTGAAGCCGAAGCGGGTTGTGTATGTATCCTGTAACCCCGAGACCCAAGCGCGTGATTTGAAGTACTTGGTGAAGAACGGCTATGAGGTGGAAGGAATTCAGCCAGTTGATATGTTTCCGCAAACGGTACATGTAGAAGCCGTTACTAAATTAGTGCGTAAAAAATAAGCAGAAACCCAATGGTGGGTTTCTGCTTATTTTTCGGGATGAGATGAGGAACCTGTCCCCTCGTCTCAATGAACAGGGGGGAGACAGGTTCCTCATCTCAGAGTGTTTGTTCCTAAGAGAATGGAGTGATATACTGATTACACTTTATATACTATAGGGGGTACTTAGATGTCCAAGGAATTTTGGGATGAGAGCTTTTCACAGGAAGGCTATGTGTATGGAAAAGATGCGAATCAATTTGTTCAGGAGCATAGTTCACGTTTACCGAAAAACAGTCATATCGGATGTTTTGCTGAAGGAGAGGGACGTAATGGGGTGTACTTGGCCAAGCTTGGTCACCACGTCACCATCCTTGATCAATCTGAAGCCGGATTAAATAAAAGTAGGGAGCTTGCAGATGAAGTAGGGGTGCAAGTTGAAAGTGTTCAATGTGACCTCACTACGGAAAAGATACAGCCAAATCAATTCGATGCTGCTGTTATGGTCTTTGGTCACGTTCCAAAGCAGTATCAACCATTCTTAATAGAGCAGATGTTACAATCCGTAAAACCTGGTGGAGTGATTTTGTTAGAAGTTTATTCTGAAGAACAATTGTCCTATGGTACTGGTGGGCCACCTGCTAAAGAGATGCTCTATGCACCGGAAGATGTACTAAGTTGGATTAAGCCTTACAAATGCCTTCACTTTTTCTATGGCGAAGCAGAGCGCAATGAAGGAGAACGTCATAATGGGCTCGGGCATGTGATTCAGGTTATGGTGCAGAAGTAGCGGAGACTTTTCTTAAAGTTGAACAAAATTAGCCAGAAATAAGCAGGAACCTGATAAATTCTTGTTAAAAGAGCCTGCCCCAGAAGTTAGACTTTTGGGCAGGCTCTTTTTTAAGCTTTTATTTTTTATTTACAGAAGCATCATAAATCTTATCTACAGCAAGATTCATCGATTGGTTGAACTCTTTATCTGTTTGATTAGCGTTTAAGTCGGCAATCAATGCACGGGAGAAGCTTGCAATTAAGCCATCATTTTCTTTTAGCTTCTCGTTTGCTTCTTCACGAGAATAACCACCAGAAAGAGCGACAACGCGCACTACGCGTGGATGCTCGATTAGTTCCTTAAAGGCGTTGGCTTTCGTAGGAATAGAAAGCTTCAGCATCACATTTTGATCTTCTGATAATGCATTTAGATGTTTTAGAATTTCATTTTTAAGGATTTCTTCGGATTTTTCCTTATCTGCGCTATGGATGTCTACCTCAGGTTCGATGATTGGAACAAGGTCATATTCCAAGATGCGCTTAGCGATTTCAAACTGCTGGTTTACAACTTCTTTTATTGCATCTTCGTTTGGTTCATGGATAACCGAACGCATTTTAGTACCGAAAATGTTGCGTTCGTTAGCTCGCTTAAGGGTCTCGTCCAGGTCATGAATCGGCTTCATTAACTGTACGCCGTTTTCTTTTCCTGCTAGGCCTTTATCGACTTTGAGGAAAGGTACAATGCCGTTGTCAGAAAGGTAATCAGCTGTGTATTTACCTTCTATTTCACGATCCATCGTTTGCTCGAACAAGATGGTACCAAGAATCTTGTTAGAATCAAATGCTGGGGCCGTCATGATTCTTGTCCGCATTTCGTGAACGCGGTCAAACATCTCATCTTCGTTGGCGTATGCATCTTCAGGAACACCATAATCTGCTAATGCTTTTGGAGTACTTCCTCCGCTTTGGTCTAGTGCTGCGATAAATCCGTTTCCATTCTTCATTCTGTCAAAATGAGTTGTGTTCATGTTCACCACTCCTTATCTTAATGTAAAGAATCCACTGTTATCCTTCCCCATCTCTTCTAGAATAACACCTTATCCCTAAAGATACATAATAACATGTCTTATATCTTAGCACGGAATTGTAACATGAAAGCCTTTCGCTAAACCCTAAAAAATGTTCACAATCCCTTTATAAGCATTCCATCTAATTCGCGGACTTTGTCATAGGATTCGACTAGATGTTCAGGTAGTAACGTTCTTCCATATTCCCAGGCATTTTTCTCGATGACAGCTTGTAGCTCTGCTTTCTCGTCTTCGCCACCATAAATGAGCGTTCGTAAATCATGTTTGTTTTTCTTGAAGGTTACATAGTACCCAATCTCACGGTACAGAATGATCCTAACCAAATTTTCCTCGGTTTCTTTTACTTTGATTTTATTAATATAACCGTTCACTTCAAGATAATTAAATTTAATTGTATTGGAAGTGACGTTGTAATTCATAGGGGTAGCTAGTTCATTATTGAATTCATAGTTTATATTTAGATTGTGCTCTTGTAATGTTTTTTTAACGATATCCTCGATATCCCATATGTATAGCATCTTTTGTTGCGACCCTTTCCAGTATTGATTCACTTAAAATTTGTGTATCTAAGTGAATAGTATAACAAAATTGAAAAAAGCAGGACAACGAGCGGGACGGAGGGACAGGTCCATTATCCCAGGAAAGAGTGGGACGAGGAACCTGTCCCTCCGTCCCAAAAACTTATTAGTTGAAAAAAGCGCAAAAATATGACAAAATACCTAGTATAATAGAACTACCAAATTCAACGTTCAAAGGGGATGGTTGGAATGAATGCTCACCGTCCAATGATATTTGGTCTAAGATATAAGGGAAGAATTATTAGTATTCTTCTAGTCATCTCTTTGTATATATTTTGGAGTGTGTACACGTACTCCTTTCAAGGAAGTTTGCCAAAGTTAGATGAGCCAAGGTTCTGGGTGACATTGTTTGTTTCGATTTTAGAAGGAGTTTTAGCTTGGTGGATTGGTAAAAGGTTCGACCTTGTTCGATTTTATGCCGAAAGAGATTGTCTGACAGGAGCGTATAATCGAAGGTGGGTCTATACTCATTTTTATAAGTACGTCCATCATTTACATCAAGGAAAACATACACGTGTAACCCTAGTAGACTTGAATGACTTCAAATACATTAATGATCATTATGGTCATGAAATGGGTGATTTCGTTTTAACGGAGATTGCAGGTATTCTAAATGAAAGGATTACTGGAAACGGGGTAGTATCAAGATGGGGTGGGGATGAATTTTTAATGATTGAGGTTCTGTCAGGTCATTCTACTACAGAAGCCAATGAAATCGAGACCTTTGTCCTATCCAATGGATTGGAAGTGTCAGGAGCAAAGGGAATTGTTTATTGCTATGATGGCAATTGTGACTTAGATCAGTTAGTTTCCGAAGCTGATAAAAAAATGTACGAGCATAAATGAAGATGTAAATACAAAGCTTCTATTTTTAGAGATGGAAGCTTTTTTTAGTTTATAGCGTACAAATTATAAAATTCAATGCTTGTGTATAACTAAAAAAGTGATGTGGCCACGTCCAGATCCAGCGCGCAGCGACTAGTTTGCTTTTCTCGGCTCCGTAGGATAAGTTAACATCGAATCACGCATGTTTTATGTTTTCGTGTTTCCTTTATCTCCTACTGACTAAGGGGAAGTTCGATTAGGATGGCTGCATCGTGCAGCAACATCGAACACCAACCCACGTCGTGTGGGCCGCAGTATATACGTCGCTAAACGGGCGCCCTGAGCTTTTGTTCGTTGAGTATTAACAAATAAAAAAGGTTGCAAGTCGTTTACGTTAAATAGTCGTTTTCACATCCCATTAAATGATATACGATGGAAAAAGTATGGAGGAACGGTTCGGAGGGATGATGATTGTGGTTTAATGAAGGGTTGCTTTTAGTGATGTGTTTATTTATGGTGGTTGGTGCTGTGGATCATTATGTCTTACATAATCGATTGTCACTAGGGGAGCATTTTCATGAAGCTTTTATGATGATGGGGCCGTTAGCATTAGCGATGATAGGGATAATTTCCCTTGCTCCTGTGTTATCTGAATTTCTAGCTCCTGTGGTTGTGCCCATTTTTGAGTGGGTTGGAGCGGATCCTTCGATGTTTGCTTCTATGATTCTCGCGATCGATATGGGGGCTTACCCGCTATCGAATTCACTAGCATCATCGGAGGATGCTGCTATTTTTTCATGGGCTTTCCTTGGGACGATGTTAGGTCCGACATTGGTTTTTACCATTCCAGTGGCGTTATCCGTTGTTCAACAAGAGGATCGACCATTTTTTGCGAAAGGCATACTAATAGGTGTGATGACGATTCCGGTTGGTATTCTCATAGGAGGAACTGTAGCGGGATATGAATGGTTGTGGATGCTTAAAAACTTAATTCCTACCTTTATTCTTTCGTTTTTTATAGCAATTGGTTTGTTGTTTTTTACAAATGCGACGATTCGCTTTTTCTCTATCTTTGGAAAGGGGATTGAGTACGTCGTTATTTTTGGATTGATCACAATTACGATCCAGACGCTTACGGATATTGAAATTCTCCAGGAGATGGCACCTCTAAGTGAAGGGGCCATTATTGTTGCGAAAATTACAGTCACGCTTGCAGGCGCTTATCCGCTAGTAGCTTTTATTAATCAAAAAGCGCAAAGACGTTTTGCAAGATGGGGGCAAAAAGCAGGATTAAACGCTGCATCTATGACAGGCTTGATTGCCTCCCTTGCTCATGCTATACCAATGTTAGGAACGATGAAGGATATGGACGAGAGAGGCAAAGTGATGAATGCAGCATTTGCTGTGAGTGGAGCGTTTGTTGCAGGTAGCCACCTTGCTTTTGTCGCTGGAGTGGATAAGACGATGATTTTGCCTGTCATTATAGGTAAGCTAACTGCTGGAGGATTGGCTGTTATAATAGCTTTATTGTTAACGAGGAATTTGAAATATACTGATTAAAAAAGAAGCGCTAGACTGCGCTTCTTTTTATTTTAAGAAAGTATAACATTTGGAGCTTACATGTCTAGCTCCAGTGCACACCGACTAGCAAACTTCATGCCCCTTCTTATGATAAGTGAACATCGAATCGCTAACGCTTCTCGTGTTTTCTTTCCGCCTACATGACGTAGGTTGGTTCGATGTTGCTGCGTGCAGGGGTTTAATCGAACCTCCAATCATTTCAGAAACTCTTCTAAATCACTGTTGGCTTGTTTATACGCCGCTAAGCGGGCGCATGCGCTTTTCTTTCTTTATTTCCGAAAATCAATATCCTCTTCTTCACTCAAACGAATACTCGTTTCAGCTGGCTTCGTCTCTGCCAGTACTTCTCCGTGGCGCATGGAATATCGTACGGGGGTTTGACGACGGACAGCATCGAATTCATCTTCGGCATGGAGGAGGACGAAGTTGGCAGGTTTACCTTCTTCGATGCCATATTCGTCTTCGATGTTCATAGCTTTGGCGCTATTGATGGTTATTAGATCAATGGATTTCACAATGTCATCGTAGCCCATGAGATGTGTGGCATGAATGCCCATTTGCAGGACTTGTAGCATATTGCCTGTGCCGAGTGGATACCATGGGTCGAATACGTCATCATGGCCAAATGCCACATTTAATCCATCATCAAGCATTTCTTTTACGCGTGTGATGCCTCTTCGTTTTGGATAGGAATCAAAGCGTCCTTGTAGGTGAATGTTTACAAGGGGGTTTGCGATAAAGTTGATGTTCGATAGCTTTAGTAAGCGAAAGAGCTTGGATACATACGCATCATTATAAGAGTGCATAGCTGTCGTATGGCTTGCTGTTACTTTTTCTCCCATACCAGTGCGGTGTGCTTCCGCTGCGACTACTTCTACAAATCGAGATTGCTCATCATCGATCTCATCGCAATGAATATCAATTAAGCGGTCGTACTTCTGAGCCAGCTCGAATACCTTTTTCATAGATTCTACGCCATATTCTCTCGTGAATTCAAAGTGAGGAATACCACCAACTACGTCTGCTCCTAATTGTAGGGCTTCTTCAAGCAGGGCTTCCCCATTCGGATAAGACAGGATTCCTTCTTGAGGGAAAGCCACGATTTGTAGTGTGACATATGGGGCGAATGCTTCTTTCACTTCTAGCATGGCTTTCAATGCTGTTAGCTCAGGATCTGTCACATCCACATGAGTACGAACGTGTTGAATTCCTTGAGCAATTTGCCATTTTAGAGCTTTGGTGGCGCGTTTTTTTACATCTTCATGCGTTAAGGACTCTTTCCGTTCAGACCACCGCTGAATCCCTTCAAATAGTGTTCCACTTTTGTTCCAATCAGGTTCCCCAGCTGTCAGAATCGTATCTAAGTGAATATGGGGTTCCACAAAAGGAGGAAGGAGAAGTTGACCGTTCGCTTCGATCACATTCTCCTCATAGGTAGTGTCCAGTCCTACCCCAATTTCAGAAAAAATCCCGTTCTCAATTTTGATATCCATTAAATCTTCATAGCCTCGTATGTTGGCTCGTTTAATGATCATGGTTAACTACTCACCTTTGTTGGATTGTATTGGGTTGATGGTTTCGTAGATAAGAATTCTCCAGCAAAATGAATGAGTACATATGAAGCTGCTGCACCGATAATGGCGTTGAGCGGCGCGATGCCTGGTGCGAATTTTGCTAGAAGAATCGCTATCCCCCAAGCAGAGAGGGCAGACCATCTCACCTTACTATATGCTTTCTCTTGTACACCTTTATATTCCTTCCGACGTGCAATGAAATAATCAGCTAGAATGATCGCTCCTACTGGAGGGAGTGTCGATCCTAGAAATGTTAGGAAGCCGACGAAGTTGTTGTACAACCACATCGCTAGTAATGTCCCAACCACTCCATTGAAAAGGACGACTTTGTTTTTCGTTATTTTCGTAATGTTTGAAAAGCCTAGAGCTGATGCATAAAGGGCATTATCATTTGTTGTCCAAATGTTTAGTCCGAGAATTAACACTGCTGGGATAATTAACCCTTGTGTGAACATCACTTCTGAAATGTCCGCTTTTCCAGTAGCGATTGAGCCAATGGCGCCAAATAAGAACATGAGTGAATTTCCGATAAAGAAAGCTATTACAGTTGTAATAAGCCCATGGCGCTTTGTTTTTGCAAAGCGGGCAAAGTCTGGAGTTAAGGTACCTCCGCTAATAAAGGAACCGATGCAAATGGTTAGCGCAGCGGCTAGTGTAATGGAAGAGTCCGGTGTGTAGGACATCAACCCGTTAAGTCCGCCAATACTTTCTGTAGCTTTGAATACGGAAAAACTACCGAGCACGGTAATGGCTGGTACTGCGATGAAGCTTAAAATCATGAGTGCCTTCATTCCAAAATACGCTGTAACGGTCATGAGAATCCCGCCAATTGCAATGAGTAAGGTTGTATCGATGCCAGTTGCCTTTTGAACAGGAAAAGCAAACATGGCCACGCCTACACCGAACCATCCAACTTGTGTAGCGCCTAGTAAAAGAGAAGCGAGATAAGACCCTTTTTCACCAAAAGCGCGGCGTGCTAACAAGTGAGTAGATAGGCCAGTGTCAGCGGCGATATAGCCGAGTAGCCCAGTGTACAATCCTAGAATTAAGTTACCTGCCATCACAGTTAGGATGAATTGGGTCATGGTAAGCCCTGCGCCTAGCTCGCCCCCGGACCACATGCTGGCAGAGAAGAAAGTGAATCCTAACATCACCATAAACATTTTCCAAAATCCATTGCGGTTTGATTGCGGCACTGCTTGTAACGAAAAATCGCGGTCTACTGTTTTCATGAAGAATACCTCCAGTAATTCAAAAAGGATTTGAAAAACTGGTACCAGTACGTTGGCAGCGTTCCATCTTCAGTATGCGTGAATAAAAAAGGCTTCTTGTCAGTCGTTCCTGACAAGAAGCCTCCACGTATGCATATAAGAAGATAGACGAGCGTCACGCATCTACGTCTATATTGATATACATCTATTCCGACTTACCTTGTCAGCCTCACGGGACTGCATTTAAAGGTACCAGTATTCAGTTATTGGTATTATTACAGACATCCCACGCATGTGTCAAGGTGTGACGAGGGGACAGGTCCCTCATCTCAGTTCACCTTTCTGGGGTGAGACGAGGGGACAGGTTCATCGTCCCAATTCACACTTCTGGCGTGAGACGAGGAACCTGTCCCTCCGACCTACTTTTTTGTTTCTGGAATAGGAAATATAATGAAAGAAAGGGGTGTAGCAGATGTGTTTATCAAGGCTGGAAAATGAAGTGACAGAAATTGTTTCAAAACTAGATGGGAATGCAAGTGTCGTGATTCAAACGATAAATGGAACGATAGCTATGAATGAAAAGGAAGTAATGCCGGCTGCAAGTGTGATTAAAATCCCGATTATGATGGAAGCATTTCGACAGGCAAAAACAAGAGGGGTTGATCTTTCAGCCACCGTAACTATTCCACAGCATAATAAAGTTGGCGGAGCGGGGGTGCTACAATTTTTATCTCAGGAGGCGTTTCCCCTGCACGATTTAGTAACGATGATGATTATCGTTTCAGATAATGTAGCTTCAAATGCAGTAATAAAGCACATTGGCATAGGAAACGTTAACCATCTGATAGAAGAGCTAGGCTGTTCGAACACGAAGTTGAGAAGAGAGTTTATGGATCTTAAGGCTCAAGAACAAGGACTGGATAATACTACAACAGCTGAGGACATGGTGAAACTTTTGGAACAACTAACGCTTCAAGATAGAGAAATGGTTGAGATTCTAAAAGGACAGCAACTCACGTCACAATTACCTGCCTATCATACATATGAAGATCTTGAAGTTGCGAATAAAACAGGAGAACTGGATGGCGTGAATCATGACGTTGGTATTCTTATAGATTCCCATCAAACGGTGTATGTCGCTGTGTTATTAAATGATGTAAGGGATACTGTTGAAGGGCAGAGGGCTATTGCAGATATTGGCAATCAGGTTATGCAATATATGAAACTGGGATGAGGGGACAGGTACCCCTATCTCAAACTGAGACGAGGGACCTGTCCCTCCATCTCACCCGAATTTTTTGAAAACCTTCACACCAGGTTTCGTTAGAGTTTCCTTGATTTTTCCTGTGCATCCTATTGCGTTTAAGTAGGCGTTTTGTAGTATAGTTAAATTATACGAATTTTTGAATAACAGGGATTGAAAGTGCACCCAATTTTAGGAGGAATCAATTTACATGTCCCAGCAAGCTTTTCTCTATCATTCGAAAGTACACGATCTTTTTAATAACATCCAAAAAGTGATGATCGGTAAAGAAGAAGTAACGACGTTAAGCATTGTCGCGCTATTAGCTCAAGGCCATGTGTTGCTAGAAGATGTGCCGGGTGTGGGGAAAACCATGCTCGTACGAACACTATCGAAATCTGTTGATTGTGAGTTTACGAGAATACAGTTCACACCTGATCTTCTACCTTCAGATGTAACAGGTGTATCGATTTATAACCCGAAAGAAATGCAATTTGAATTCCGTCCTGGTCCTATACTTGGAAATATTGTGCTTGCTGATGAGATCAATCGTACAAGTCCAAAGACCCAGTCCTCTCTATTAGAAGGGATGGAAGAAGGAAATGTAACTGTAGACGGAAATACGGTAGAGTTAAAACGACCATTTTTCGTTATGGCTACACAAAACCCTATCGAATATGAAGGAACGTATCCACTACCGGAAGCGCAGCTGGACCGTTTTTTATTAAAATTAAATATGGGGTACCCGACAGCCCAAGAAGAGATGAAGATGCTTGGGATTGTATCTGGGGAACACCCGATTCATAGCGTGGAAGCCGTCATGACCCAGGATGAATTAATCGGCTTACAAGAAGAAGTCCAAAACGTGTACGTTGATGAACATATTCGTCGTTATATTATCAATCTTGTAACGGAAACGAGACATCATCACTCGGTCTATCTAGGTGTGAGTCCTCGTGGTTCGATTGCCCTTATGAAAGCCTCCAAAGCAATGTCCTTTATCCAAGGGCGTGATTATGTATTGCCTGACGATGTGAAGTATTTGGCTCCGTTCGTGTTAAGTCACCGTCTTATTCTATCATCAGAAGCAAAATTTGAAGGAATGACAACAGCAAGCCTAATCCATGAGTTATTGGAGAAAGTCTCAATCCCAGTGCATCGTGAAAAATAATATGAAGAATTATGCTGGTTTGATTGGTAAGCTGTTGTTTGTTGTTGTTCTTTTTGCAATTCTGTATTCTTATGCCATGTTTCAGGGTGGCTTTGTAAGTTGGTTTTTATTTTTTGCCATGCTGCCATTTGTTCTATATATGTTTGGATTAACGTTTTATCCCTTATCAAGTTGGGAATTCAATCGTTCCTTTTCTAAGCAGATTCTGCAAACAGGGGACAAGGTTAATATAGAGTTAACGATACATCGGAAACTGCCATTCCCGCTCTATTACTGCATAGTCGAGGAGTATCTTCCGCCAACGTTTGATCGAGTTGGTATGAAGGCTGGAGGCTATCAATATTTAGCTAATCCAAATGCCCTCACTTCGGAACAAAAAATCAAGCGTGTATCCTTCCCGTGGTTTAAGCGGAAAATACGTTATCAGTATACCTTTGATGATGTTCCGCGTGGAGAGCATCATTTTCATACCATTCGCGTAAAAACAGGAGACTTCTTCGGGTTTATTCGCAAGCAGCATTATTTCACAGTTCCAAGTTCCATTCTTGTGTATCCAAATCAGAGAGCTGTGGGGATTAGTAAACGAATGAACAGCTTTGAAGAAGGAGCCACTCCTTCCTCCTCGCCGATGAAAAAAGATACCACCATCGTAACGGGTATTCGAGAGTACACCCCTGGAGACCGTTTTTCTTGGATAGATTGGAAAAATACTGCAAAGAAAAATAGTATGATGACGAAAGAATTTGAGCCACAAAAAAGCTCTGATGTCATGTTGGTGTTGGATGCAAGTGAAGTGGAAGCTTCTAAGAGTCTAGCATTTGAGGGAAGTGTTGAACTGAGTGCATCCCTCATTCAAGCTTATAAACGTATGTCTTCGCAACTTGGGTTTATGATCCTTGGCGAGGAAAGAAAACTGTTTCCGTTCACAAAAGATGTGAATCAGCATAACAACATGAATCATTATCTAGCACGGGTGGAGGCAAATGGAAAAATGTCCTTTGCGGATTCATTGTTGCTTCAGCATAACTCTATGCCAAACAATCTGGTATTGATGATTGTGACGAACTCACTCACTCCAGAGTTAAAAGGGACATTAACAAGGTTGAAGCAAACACACGCTCATATTGTGGTATTTTACATTGATGCGAATGAACGAATTGGTTTGAATGAGCAGCAAATAGTCCGCGAATTGACGATAAGTGGCATTGTGGTCAATGTGCTTACGGAGAATGAGATGTCACAAAATGCATTTGAGGTGAACACTTAATGGATCGCATATCGTTAGATCGGCGCGAGTGGCTATATCGGTTTATTGTTTACTTAGCTGGTTTCTTCCTTTTTTGGGAGTGGTTACGTCCGCTTGAACAAATTACAGACACCGAGAGTGTCACCATTTTTATCGTGTATGCTGCTTTTTGTTTCTTTTTATCCTTTCTACAACTTCCGTGGTACTTGTCTATACCTTTGAAATCAGTAGGTTTGGCATTCATTCTTGACGGTTTATTTATGCCCCAACGATTTTTTAGCAAGTCTTGGTTTGGCTATTTCTTTGAACATATGCAATATAATGTGCAAGTCATGCTCGATTATCAGTGGTGGGAAATGACGCCATTGTTCAGAAGTCTATTATTCTTGTTGCTGTTATGGCTAATGAGTTACCTTCTTTACTATTGGTTTGTCGTTTCGAAGCGGATTAACTTTTTTGTGATTCTAACGTTTATTTATCTAACCGTCTTAGATACCTTTACGGTGTATGATGGAAAAGTTGCGATTATTCGTGCATTCTTGATCTCCTTGCTGGTTATGGGGCTATCAAGCTTTATAAAAGAATTAGACCGTGAATCTATTCAGCTGAAAGGGAAGCGCGCCTATCAAGCATGGCTTTTACCTTTGTTAGTCCTAGTCTTTAGCTCGACCGTCATTGGATATGCAGCTCCGAAGCAAACGCCTCAGTGGCCTGACCCTGTGCCTTTTATTAAAAGTGCCGCCAATAACGTAGGTGGATCAGGGGATAAGGTTCAAAAAGTGGGGTATGGCATGAATGATTCCAAATTAGGTGGATCATTCGTTCAAGATGATACGCCTGTTTTTCAAGCGGCTGCCCAAGATAAACATTATTGGAGAATTGAAACGAAGGATACTTACACAGGGAAGGGGTGGGTAAATTCAGATGATGCTAACGTTAAAGAATTCTCGAGTCAATCTGAACTTCCAGTCGACACCTTTTCTTTAGAAAATGTAAAAACAGAAGAGAGAACAGCTACTATTGCGTTAAGAGATAATGCTACATTTTCAAAGGTTGTGTATCCTTATGGTATCCAAAAAGTAACGCAGAGTGATGCTACAAGCTTTGAAGTCAACCTTAAGACAGGTGTTATTCAGCCATTCAATAATGGGAAGTCCATTCAACTTGGTGAATACAAGGTAGTATATAACAACCCATCCTACTCTTTTCAGCAGTTACGAGAAGCAAGTGGAGAAGACCCTCAATACATTGAGCAATCTTATAAACAATTGCCTGATTCACTACCGGAGCGAGTGGTAAATCTTTCTGAAGAGATTGTAGCTGAAGAAGATAATCGTTATGATAAAGCCCGTGCAATTGAACAATATTTCTCAAACAATGGATTTGATTATGATACACAAGATGTAGCGGTTCCTGGTGAAAAAGAGGATTATGTAGCTCAGTTCTTGTTTGATACGCAACAAGGATATTGTGATAACTTTTCTTCTTCTATGGTCGTAATGCTAAGAGCTGTAGGAATACCGGCTAGATGGGCAAAAGGCTTTACAGGAGGAGAAGAGATTGATTCTATCACCAAAGATGATACCGACTATAATGTGTATGAAGTGACAAGTGGTAATGCACACTCATGGGTAGAAGTCTATTTCCCTAATGTTGGCTGGGTACCATTTGAGCCAACAAAAGGCTTTGGTAACCATACGGATTTTTATCTCGAGGAAACAGAAGAGGAAGACGACTCTGAGGTACAACAAAACCTTGAGGAGAAGCTAAATGAACAGCAACCAGAGAAACCCGAAATTAATCAAGAAGACTTAAATCCTGGAAGTAGTTCTAATGCAGGGAAGTCAGTCTTTAGTAGGGTTACTTTCTGGATTGGTATGGGAGTGTTAGCCGTAATCTCTGTGGTGCTTTATATTTATCGTTACCATTGGTTGATGTACATCTACAAACGTCGTTTCCAAAGAGACCCGAATAAAGAAAATTATGAAGCAGCCTATCATTTCCTTTTAAAGGCACTAGATGATAAAAGTGGTATGACCCGTACATCAGGTCAAACGTTGAGAGAGTTCTCTAAAGAAATTGATCGTCACTTTCAGTCTAATGAAATGGGGATTCTAACGCATCATTATGAGCGACTCCTTTATCGTAATGATACAGAAAACCAGCCTTGGGACAAAGTAACAGAATTATGGGAAAATTTAATTAAAAAAGCACTGTCTTGACCGGTGTTGTTGGTGTTGTTAGAATGAGTTCAACTTAATTGAATACCTTCATATATACTCGATAATATGGTTCGAGAGTCTCTACCGGGGCACCTTAAATGCTCTGACTATGAAGGCAGAAGTCAAGCGCGTGGTGTATAACATCAAGGGATTTCTGCCTTCCTATGTCTTATGTAGGGAGCGGAAGTCCCTTTTTTTATGAGTTATAGTAAAGAGAAAAGGAGTGGGATTTGGTGGCACAAGTTAATGAAATGATTCTAGTATTAGATTTTGGAAGTCAATACAATCAGCTAATAACAAGGCGTATACGTGAGTTTGGTGTATATAGTGAACTACATTCTCATCGATTAACAGCAGAAGAAATTCGTCAAATAAATCCGAGTGGTATTATCCTGTCTGGTGGTCCGAACAGTGTTTATGAAGAAAATAGCTTTCGTTGCGACCCAGAGATTTTTGACTTAGATATCCCTGTATTAGGGATTTGCTATGGCATGCAGTTAATGTCTCATCATTTTGGTGGGAAAGTGGAAAGCTCAAGTGAACGGGAATATGGTAAAGCTGACATAACGTTGAATGGTTCATCAAAGCTTTTTGCTGAAACACCAGAGAAGCAAGTTGTTTGGATGAGTCACCGCGATAAAGTCATCGCTCCGCCAGAAGGATTTACGGTTGATGCCACAAATCCATCGTGTCCTATAGCCTCCATGAGTAATGAGTCCGGGAAGATGTACGGAGTTCAATTCCATCCTGAAGTTCGCCACACAGAGTATGGGAATCAACTGCTTAAGCATTTCGTCTTTGATATTTGTGGGGCTGAAGCTGATTGGTCAATGGAGAGCTTTATCGATATTGAAGTGAACAAAATAAGAGAGCAAGTAGGCGATCGAAAAGTGCTTTGCGCTCTAAGTGGTGGAGTGGATTCATCAGTTGTGGCTGCTTTGATTCACCGAGCTATTGGGGACCAATTAACGTGTATTTTTGTAGACCATGGCCTTCTTCGAAAAGACGAAGGACAAAGTGTAATGGAAACTTTCAGCGAAGGGTTCAATATGAATGTTATTAAAATTGATGCTCAAGAACGTTTCTTATCTAAGCTTGAAGGTGTATCGGATCCAGAAGAAAAACGAAAAATCATTGGCAATGAATTCATTTATGTATTCGATGACGAAGCGGATAAGCTGAAAGACATTGATTATCTTGCTCAGGGCACCCTGTACACAGATATCATCGAAAGTGGGACGGAAACAGCTCAAACGATTAAGTCTCATCATAACGTTGGTGGGTTGCCTGAGAATATGCAATTTGACTTAATTGAACCGCTGAATACGCTTTTCAAAGATGAAGTGCGTGCCTTAGGTACAGAGCTAGGTGTGCCTGATCACATTGTTTGGCGTCAACCGTTTCCAGGGCCAGGTTTAGCTATTCGTGTTATTGGTGAAATAACGGAGGAAAAGCTAGAAATCGTAAGAGAATCTGATGCCATTCTTCGCGAAGAAATCAAAAATGCTGGTTTAGACAGAGCAATCTGGCAATATTTCACTGTGCTACCTGACTTCAGAAGTGTTGGTGTAATGGGTGACGCTAGAACTTATGACTACACAGTAGGCATTCGCGCAGTCACATCAATTGATGGGATGACTTCCGATTGGGCAAGGATTCCTCATGATGTGCTAGAGAGAATTTCGAATCGCATCGTAAACGAAGTCGATCATGTAAATCGCATCGTCTATGATGTAACCAGCAAGCCACCTTCCACAATTGAGTGGGAATAATCGAACGATTTTGTGATTATTCACAAAAATGTTCGTGTTTTGGGTTGACGGTTCACGAAACCACTAGTACAATAGAGTTGTAATCATAAAAATCATATATGCACCGTCGTATAATATTGGGGATATGGCCCAAGAGTTTCTACCGAACTACCGTAAATGGTTCGACTACGAGGTGAATTATCGATGATTCCTCTCTATTGTATTTTAAGTGAGTAGGGAAAATTGGTAATTTACTTTGGACGTTTACTAGAGACTCCTGGCCATTGAATGGTCAGGAGTCTTTCGTTTATGTTTCCTTTGGAGCGCTTTCTTATGGTAGGGGCGTAAAAAGGTACAAGTAGCACAAAGGATCCTAGGTACGAACGACAGGTGAGAGGGAGGAATAATCGATGAAGAAGTTCTTTAAGTTTGATGAATTAGGCACGAATTTCCGTACAGAATTTATAGCGGGTCTCACCACATTTTTATCCATGGCGTATATTTTATTTGTGAATCCAAATACGCTAGCGTTAGTAGGCATTGAGCAACTTCCTGAAGGGGTAACGCGAATCGATAAAGGAGCAGTATTCACAGCTACAGCTATAGCTGCCGCGATTGGATCACTCATAATGGGATTGTTTGCGAGGTATCCAATAGCCCTCGCTCCGGGAATGGGTTTGAACGCATTTTTTGCTTACACAGTAGTATTGTCCCAAGGAATTAACTGGGATAAAGCGCTCGCCGGAGTGCTCGTATCTGGACTTATTTTTATCGTATTAACGGTATCTGGCTTGCGTGAAAAAATCATTAATGCCATTCCTTCCAACTTAAAGCTGGCAGTTGGAGCAGGTATTGGGCTGTTTATTGCATTTATCGGATTCCAAAATGCAGGTATCATTGCCAACAGTGATGCAACCTTGGTTCAGCTAGGAAACCTAGCAACTCCAACGACACTTTTAGCCATCTTTGGTATTGCGGTTTCCGTCATTCTATTGGCTCTTGGTATTAAAGGTGGAATCTTTTATGGAATGGTGCTTACATCCATCGTTGGTATCATTACTGGATTGATCACAGCGCCTTCAGGGTTTGGTGGAATCGTTGGTTCTGTCCCTTCTGTGGCACCGACATTTGGGGTTGCAATTGAACAATTACCTTCTGTTCTTGTATCAGGTGAAATGTGGATTGTAATCCTGACGTTCTTATTCGTAGACTTTTTTGATACAGCGGGTACATTAGTCGCTGTTGCTACCCAAGCTGGTTTGATGAAGAATGACAAACTACCAAGAGCCGGTCGAGCGTTATTTGCTGATTCAGCAGCAACGGTTGCCGGAGCAGTGGTAGGAACATCAACAACGACTTCCTATATTGAGTCTACAGCTGGTGTTGGAGCGGGTGGTCGTTCAGGATTCACCGCCGTCGTAACGGCAGGTTTCTTCTTGCTTGCTCTCGTTTTCTCTCCATTGTTAAGTGTGGTTACGCAAGAAGTGACGGCGCCGGCACTGATCATCGTAGGCGTTCTTATGTCTTCTTCATTAAAAAATATAGACTGGGATCAGTTTGAAATTGCAGTACCAGCTTTCCTAACAGTTATTGCTATGCCATTAACCTATAGTATTGCAACAGGGATTTCGATTGGGTTTATCTTCTATCCGATTACAATGGTATTGAAAGGAAGAGCGAAAGAAATCCATCCGGTTATGTATTTCCTTTTCGTTGTGTTCCTAATGTACTTTATATTCTTAAGTTAATAGAAATAGATGAACACCTCCATGGCGGGGGTGTTTTTTTAATGTGTATTTTTCTTTTAAAAAATATAAAAAAACCATTGCATTCTAAGAAAAATGGATGGTATATTAGTAAACGTTGCGCTAACGACGGCAACAAAAAACACCATAAACGAAAGAAAAAGCCAAAAAAACTTCGAAAAAGTTGTTGACGGCACTTTCGATAAAATGGTATATTTATTGAGTCGCTGTTTTGAGGCGACGAAACAAAATGATGAAACATTTGATCTTTGAAAACTGAACAAAACAACTTGTAAACAACCTGTTAATTTTTTAACGAATTAGCCAGTAATCATTTTGAATGATGCAAAGGCGAACTTCTTCATTTTATGGAGAGTTTGATCCTGGCTCAGGACGAACGCTGGCGGCGTGCCTAATACATGCAAGTCGAGCGCGTGAAGCAACATGATCCCTTCGGGGTGATTGTTGTGGATCGA
>NZ_WMEU01000010.1 GCF_009856295.1 Pontibacillus yanchengensis
TTGGTCCAACGAGGAGTTTAAAGTTATTATGAGGGGTTGGCAAGTGACTTTTTTAATTTATGCCGGCCCCCGCGGGGGCCGGCATAAATTAAATGCCAATCCTTACATTATTAGAATGCCATAAACACATCATTTCCATAGACCGGATTTTCTATTCTTAAATCGGAGAACTTATTCCGAGAAATAGCATTCCCATGCCAACCTTTCCTACCTTTTCCGAAACGATTTAAGTCGTTCTCTGTGAATAGCCCATCAATTTCAGTAATTGTCTGTACTTCGTCTTGACCTGATTGCATAACCTCTAATTCAACAGAATCTTTTTGAGAAGTGTTTTCACACTCTTTTTCCAAAAGTATATTGGTACTTTCTTCTATTGGATTTTCTAGGGTTTGAGTTGAATCCATTTCTCCAAAATTTAAGGGAAGTTGTTCGTATTGCACTTTTATCAAGGAATGACACTCCTTCTCGATATTTTTAATACAACAAAAAAAGCACCATCATGTAGATATCCAAGGCACACTAGCCCTGGGTATCTATACATGATGGTGCTCCCATGCAATGTATAAAAATTAAATCTGAATTTATTAAATAAAATGTTCAAACGTATCTTATAATTTAATTATACGTACATTGTATATCATATTGCAATAGTTTTTTGCTGAATGTAGTTTATTATATAGTTTCATCTATTTGTAAAAATATAAATCAAAAGGTATAGACTTTTATGGGAGACGTTCCATTATACACAATAAATAACCTTCATTAACTTTTCTGAATATATATAAATCAATATCAATAGTCTAAAAAGAAGAAGAAGATAAATGCCGCCTTTCGCTATGTGTGTACATACTGTGGATATAACATAAATTAATATTCAAGATGTTCATTTTATTCTATTTCCTTCCTATAAAAGAACATAAAACAAAGGGGATAACCCCCACAGATTGGACGAGGAAGCACCGCTTACAATGGTTTGAAGAATCCCATTCTTCACGCCATTGTTAAAGCAGAGGTGCCTGTCACCCCTCGAGTATTATCGAACTCGACATAAACTGATAATTGACAAGCACCATTTTATAGAACAATTACAAGTAGAAATACCCTAGAGGAAGTCTTGACCTTTCCGATGCTCAGAAAAAAATATACACCAAGCGCCATTAGCTAACCAAGTTAAGACGGTGGCTAATGGTGATAAAAACTCAGAGGAGAAACTGTACACCGAAGTAGTAGAAGGAAAGTTATTACCATATTGTTTTTTAGAAATCAGGTAGTAATCTCTAATTTTAACCAAGGAGTGTAAAGCCCGTGAATAAAACGCTAACCGTATCACAATTCACACACTTACTGCAAGATGCAATCAAAGCAGGCAAGATGGAATTAAAAATGCATAGTACTACAACATCAAATCTCTCCATCTCTTTTAGTCTTCCTATAGAATCTTTTTACACTACTTCTGAAAGTTTTGTATTTTACTTAGAGGGATGTGAAGATGGTGCTATCCAACTTAAATTTGTAGATGCTTCACAGGAATGCAAACCCCTTGAGGAGATAAAAGTCACTGTAGAAGTTAAAAAAAATATTACTAAAAAAAATGGGTATTGGATTCATTTTAAAGAGGTAAGTCTTCTTTTTTGGGGTTCAAACATCCATGATGTGATTAAAAAATACTTTTTTAAAGTAAACAGAGATTTTGACCACAATAGATACGATACAGAAACAGAACTTAGTAACGCAATCATAGAAGGGCGAAAACTTTAAGCATCTTTAATAACTGTCCTTGTTCCGCTATTCGCAATAAGAATCTATTATACAAATTGTCTGTGAACTTTTAATATTCACAGACATTTATAATTAAGCATTATCCTTAAGTTAATTGTTCAAATAATCTCTTTCCACTTCATGATCTAGACTCTTCTTGGTAATTTCCCTTCATGCAATAATATCGCATTAGTCTGTCTTGCTCTGGTTACACAATATCTTTTACAAGAATACTAACCATGTCCATTTCAAATCTAGTCAAACCCCTATTTTACTTGTTTTGGAGCAGAAAATTTAACTCATGCTAAATTTGAACATTGGCTTAAGGAGACGAAGGGGCGATCTACTAGTTTTAGAAAAAGAATTAGCAAATGGAATGAATTGAAGAAAAAAGCAGGGTTTGACGCTTTAAAGAATACGGACTATACACCAGAAGGTATGGTTAAGGACTTAATGGATTTTACAAATAAATTCTTTAGTCAGCATGGCCGGAACCCTACTCAGAAGGAAACAAATGAAATGATGAAGCCTATTTAAATATCCACAATCACTCGCATCGTAGGTAATTCATACAGAGATATTATGAAAGACAACGGTATTGAGGTTGGTCATCATTATAATGAAGAAAAATTGATTCAATGTCTCAATAAATATTTAGTATGCAACATTACATTATTTTAGTTTTAGATTGATTATGGATTTTGTTGTTGAAACATTATTAGTGATATATAGGTTATAAACACCGATTATCTAAGTATCCAAACAAAGCATTTTATCAATCATATAATTAGCACTCTGTAAGATTTCTATTACTTCATCTGGTGTCATACCGTACTTATTGGCAGTACGTTCTATTGGAGTAGCAATAGAGTCCATCAACACATACTCTCCAGGATTCTTAGCTTCATTCGACATTTTAAAGTCAACGAATAAGCAATACTCATAAATTTCTTTTTCAGGATTAGGTAACAGGTTAATAGCATTTTGTCGTTCCAATTCATTAATAATTTCATCCAATAGTTCTGAGTCCTTACACATAGTATCCCTCCTTTTTAATACAACTGATTATACCTCAATAAATGTCATGGTCATTGAAAATGGTAGAAAATTTACCAATTATTAATTTCTGTAACTCAAGAGATAGAAGAAGTGCTATTGTTCTATTCCCTTCTTTCAAAATGGTATAATTAGGTAAATGATTATTAGGAGGAATCTTTATATGAAATGGAAGTCATTATTGCTATCAGCAATGTTGGTTCTATCGTTTGCTCTACCAGCTAATGCTGCAAGCTTTGGCAGTGAACCAGGAGTACCAACGGATAAAACCTGGTCAGTACAATTTAATACAACAATTGATGAAGATTCATTAGATGAGGTTTATGTAACGAAAGAAGGTTCTTCTGCTCAACTTCAACAATCTATAAGTCTATCAAGTGAGGACACAGTTAGTATTGAAGCGCCAGATGAAGGATATCAACCTAGTCAGAGCTACACCCTACATATTGGAGGAATTACTTCATCGGCCGGTGTTTCCATGACCGAAGAAACAACCTATGACTTTACGATACAGGAGGAAAACAAGAAGTCAGCTACCGTCACTCGAGTTGTTGATGGGGACACGATTGAAGTGAACGTAGATGGTGAAACGGAAGATGTACGTATGCTTTTAGTAGATACTCCAGAAACGAAACACCCATCCAAACCAGTACAGCCATTTGGACCTGAAGCAAGTGAATTCGCAAAAGAAAAGCTAAGTGGTAAAGAAATCACCCTAGAATTTGATGGTCCTAAACGCGACAAATATGATCGCTTGCTAGCTTATGTATGGGTAGATGATAAGAACTTCAACAAGATGCTATTAGAAGAAGGATTAGCTCGTTACGCTTATGTTTATGACCCTCCTTATACTTATTCTCAGGAATTCATGAAAGCTCAAAATAGAGCTAAGGATGCTGAAAAAGGGATTTGGAGTATAGATGGTTATGTCACTGAAGATGGGTTTAACTCTGATGCTACTGAAGAGGAAACAGGAACAGGTGATGACAATACGAATGATGGTTACACTGGTCCGTATGATCCATCTGGAGATGATCGTAATTGTGGAGATTTCGATACGCAAGAAGAAGCACAATCCTTTTTCGAAGCAGCTGGAGGTCCTGATTCCGATCCACACCGTTTAGATGGAGATGGTAATGGGGTTGCTTGTGAGAGTTTGCCATAAACTTTAATTTTCACTTTCCAATATCTAATAGTAATTGAGATTTCATGAAAATCTCCTAGTATTTAAAAGAGCCGTTCTATATACTGGAATGGCTCTTTTATTCATTTGACGCTATGGTTATTAGATTTCCCCAACCCTTCTCCATTATATGGAAAAATTTCACCATTGGGATATTCTTTAACCAAACCATCTTTCGTAGTATAAACAATATAGGTATTATTTACTTTTGCATCTATTTTAGCTCTTTCCCCTGTCATTTTCGCCCATTGGTTAACCCAACCATACTTTGTTTTGTTTGAACGGTCATTTTGTTCAAGCATACTTATTCACCACCTGAATTCATCATTCTGGCAATCATATTATATCATACGGTTATATTCATTCATTAACTTCATTGAACAGAAGAATCATGCATTGTTTTATTCCAGTTTAGCGCACTTATGCGTAAGATTTGATTTCGAGATAAATTTCAAATTTCTACTATAGCACACGTTAGTGGAAGATAAATTCTTATTTGGTTAACATCGAATAATAAAACTTCGCATCCTGTAATACATTAATAGATTTGAACTTCTTCGGATTTAATTTTTGAAGTCGTCAGCGGGAACGAAAACAGACCTATTGATTAATCGATCTTATTGATTCAGGTATGAGCTTACTCTCCAACCATCCCATCACCATCATTATCTCGCATATAGGGGTATAGCCAATGATCACTCATTATTGGCATACTAAAACCAGCTGCTTTTGCTTCTTTGATTGTCACTTGTCCGTTACCGTTCGTATCAACGCTAGAAATATCACCGTTTGAATTTGAACCCGTCGAATCGGAAGGCTCACTGTCTGTTAAACCAAGTGATTCGTTTACTTCATCAGGATTCACATTGTCAAATGTATCAACGATTTCGTTACCCTTTAACGTATAGGTGTACTGATAACTTGAAGGAATCTGCGTTTCCGTATTCGGATATGTAATAATTGCTTCAAAGTTCGTAGCGCCACCTGCCTTGCGGATCGCATCTTCCATATAGGCTTGATCACCGTGACGATTGAGCGTGCTTTCTTGTGGTGTTATATTATAAGCATTCGATACCCCTCCGAGAGAATCAGCAATAACATGCCCTTCATCTAAAACGTCACTTTCGACACCAGGAACTTTCGCCTCATCAGAGTAGTATCTTCCAGACGATAATACAGGTTCCTTACCGTCATCTTGTAAAATGATTTCATCTGCAACGACACGTACTAGTTGCCCATGTTCATTCGTAAATGCCCAATATTCACGGTCCCCGTAACCAATGTCAACAACGACATTCGTTTCACGATCTCCAGACAAATCACCACCATCAACTTCAATACGTTTATATCCTGAGAACAGGTCATTATTTGTTTCGGTTGGCGTTTCCTCTACAGTTGATTCATCAACACTCGAGGTAGTAGCTTCTTCTTTTTCGCTATTTTTATCTGTATTAGCTGTGGCTGCTTCTTGTGAATTTGTTTCTTTATCTGTAATGGATGTATCTTCTACCTCAGTACAACCAACCATAAAGATGGTCGTTAAAAGTAAAATTAAATAGCTCATTTTCTTTTTCATTTTAGGACTCTCCTATAATAGTTTCATAATTGTTCAAAAAAATCTCGGAATGTTCGCATAGGTTAACCTATTGATCTTGCAATTACTTTACGAACTTCAGAAATATCAACTTCATCCTCTTTTTTTCTTTGTTAGTTGAAGACTGAATTATCATAATCATTAATAACATTTTACCACATAATGTTATTAATCCTTCGAGTTTCTTGAATCTGAATAGATTGCATTTCAAATAACAAGTGAACTAGCACCCTAATTCGTGCGATGACAATAGCTGTTATATTTAGGTTAGAAAGGTGAAATATTTGATATAAGAAGGACGACACATATTAGATACATATAATATGTGCCCCTAAATTTATTGCCTTCTTCAACTAAAGCGGCCGAATAGGGATGACTTGAATTAGAGATGAATTTCCATCTGGTAAGCAAAAACCAGAGCTGCTGCACCAACTCCTATCATTATTCCATCGGTTAAAGCTCCTATTAAACCTCCAATCAGAACAAATCTAGTTATTTCAAACATAGATTCCTCATGGATCCAACCTTTTGCAATTACAGCATTCTAATGAACATAAATTAGCTCCTAATGCTGGGACAAGTTCTATAAACCGTGTCTAGTATAGTGACCAGATTGAGCTTTTGTAATTATAAAAAAAGAAATCACTCCTAAGTATAATCAGCTTAATTAAGCTGTACTATATAAAGAAATGAAGAGTAGTTAAATACACCATTTTTATCAAAAGAATTAAAAAGCGAACCAATACATAACTATCAATAATAAATAAATTGCGATGATTAAAGAAGAAATCAATAAACCTATTGTTTTCCATGTTCCTTTTTTACTAATAAATGCTGTTATGAAAGCCCCTAACACACCTACAACTAATAGTCCATTAACAAGTTCAGCTGTCCCTATCTGAGTAAGAACCAGTAGTGGATAAAATATAGCGGTTACTAACAATAATGTAATAGAGATCTTGCCATATTTTTGTTCCAAAAATTGGCACCTCCAATTTAAAATTGCTACTTCCTAATATTACCACTATTTGCTTTTATTAAGAACCAGTAAAAGACGAAATACTTATTTTCAGGGTATGACCTAAAAATAATAAAAAGCGCGAATCTCTTTTTGTTCCAGATTCGCGCCCGAATCTGGAAGACTCGAATTCGAGATTGTATTACTGGAATATCAATAACTGGAACTGGTGATTTACTTATAAGAATATCAGGAGTGTTTGAGGTATTCTTTTTAATTTATATTTATGAACCTTTGTTAACATACATAGGTGGTACTCCTGTTTGTATATCAGATTTACAAACAGGAGTACCGTCCTACGTTTTATTGTAATTAGAAATAAATTCATAGAACCTTTATTCAATGTTAATTTTCACTGGTTCTAAGATTAGTGGATTGTTTGGATCTTCGCCTTCAATGGCAACTGAAGTGATTACTTTGATATATTCTGTGTTTTTTCTAATGTTCTCTGGAATAATACTTCTGCCCTTAATAACCCACTGGTCATTAACTAGTTTTTTCTCTAACTCAATTCCATCCTTTGTTATAAAGATTTTGTTACCTTTGTCAGTAATTATTTGTAATCGGACCTGATTATTCTTCTCTGAGGCTGGAAAAGTGGCACTGTAATCAATAGACGTTGAAGCCTCTCCTGTTACAACTTTATCGAATTGTACCTGAATATCTCCATTAATGCTCTCAACCATCTGATTAACATGGGTAGTTTGCGTCGGGAGATGATTTATCGGAACCTCAAAATACCAGTCCCCTTCTTGACTACCAATTCGATTAAACCTTATTGGAAGCGTTGCTCGATTTCCTATGTCCTCTTTCGGATAATACGTTTGAATTTGTCCCACGTATCCTTGGTCCGTTTTCTTTAACTGTACAACCTCCTTGCTGTCTGATATTCCATCATCTCCATGGAAAATTTCATAGAAGCTACTAAGTTGATCATTTTCCTTTGTTTCGTTAACTTTACCAGTAACTTCGAATGTAACTCCAATAGCTGTCCCATCAAAATAGGCACTAGTTACTTGAACATGAACACCTTGGTCACTTGCTGTTTCATCCAGTTTTGTGATCAATTGTTCTGAAGCTAAGTCTCTCCCAACCATGTCATTAAACTCTGAATAAACTTGCCCTAAAAAAGGTAGGTTCGTAAAGGCTGATGATAGTGAAGGAACCGAAAAGCTTACCACTAACATCATTACAGCAGCAACTGCCGGTACCATCCAACGATTCATACCGATCTTTTTTTTATGACTAGCATTTTGTACACCTAACTTAATTGCATTATGAACATCCTTTTGAGGTACTTCTATTTTTTCATACTTTTCTTTGTATAACTTTTCGTTCATGATAATCCTTCCCTTCTATCTTTTCTTTAAGCTCCTTCTTCCCTCTTTGTAGATAAGTTTTCACTGTATTTTCAGGTATCTCCATGGTCTGTGCTACATCTTTAATCGGAAGATCGTGAAAGTAGAATAGGGTTATGGCATCGCGATAGTTTTTACTTAAGTGTTTAATCGCCTCAACCAGATCCATATACTTCACGTCTGGATCATTCATAGAAAAGATTTCACCTATGTCTTCGGTCGCCACACTCTTTTTTTGCTTTCTATTCACTTCATAGGCTGTGTTAATTAATATTCGAATAAGCCACGTGGTAAAATACTTATCATTTCTTAGCTTCTTAAGATTACGATAGGCCTTAAATGAAGTCTCTTGTACAACATCCAATGCATCTTCACGATTACCTGTATATAAAAATGCTGTCCTATACATCTGTTCGCTATGAAGCATTAGTAGCTCTTCAAAAGCTTCTTCGTAACCTTTTTTAGCTTTTTTTATCAAGTTTGCTTGTTTCATGATATCCTCCTTTATCCATTAGAGATTGTGAGGGCTTCAAAAGTTTCAAGAGAGTTTCAAAAGAGATATATTATCAAAATTAAAACGCTCCACTAAAAAAATCATTTTGAAATGAAATTATCTTCCAAGTTAAGACTTCAGCTCCCTCTTCACAGTCCTTGTAACATTTTATTTACTTCTAACTATTTGCGCTCCACACACAAACACGTAAATAGGGACGGTTCATGAGTGGTGAAATGGATTATCCTTAATTTCATCAGTATTTAAGTTTTTTACTTTTAATAATCCCTTAACTTCTAATTCTGACACCTATAAACCACTTTATTGGAATTTGAATAACTTCATTTTCTTTCTACTCCTTATTCTATGTACAAAATGAAGGTTATCGTTACTGGTAGTCCTAAAAAAACTTGAAAAGCATTTAGCCAATCAAGGTTTTCTTACTCTTTCTTTGTGTATTTGGCATTTAATTTATGTATGAAATGGCAGTATGTTTTTTGTATATAAAATAGACCGCAAAATAAAAGTTTTGTATAAAACTTTGCATATTTTGCGGTCTGTTTCTTTTCTGTTTAATCCAGCGCCCGACTCATGAAGACTTGAATTCAAGATATTTACTAATTAGTCACTAATACTACCAGTAAGAAACTCTACTTCTTTTGGAAATTCGCTTTGATAGCATAGCAATGCACGCCGAGAATTACCTGCTTTACATACTAAAATAACTTTATTAAAGGCTATATCCTTTTGTTTTAAAACTTCCAAAGAAAAACGAGCATTTTCCAAAGTGTGCTGTGGTTTATATCCACCAGACGGGAGTATATATGGGGCTAAACTTTGTTTATATAAAGTAACTGCCTTTTCTATTAGTTGTGGATGATCAGCACCCGGAACTAAAATCACATCTGCTGGAGAAATATCAGTTTCTACGAAAATGAAATCAGTAATACAATCAAACGGATAAGTCATTAATACTTCCTCTTATATTCTTTATTTCTAAATAAGCTCGATAATTAGAATGAGATATTACATTAGAGCATCTCGCAAATTAACGATATTATTTGGATTAACATCCCATTTACTCATAAGCTCCTGTTGTCTTATTTTCAAATCTTTATATGGTTCTTCAATTACTTCGATTTCATTAAACCTATTATCAAATACATTAGCACCTTTAATCTCTTCACATACAATTTTAACATTTATATCCATATAGATGATCATAAGAATTAATCTCTGTTCTAAATAAAAAAGACGCAAATTCTATTAAAGATTCGCGCCCGAATATGGGACACTTGAATTTGAGGTATTCCCTCCTTCCTATAAGTAAACAACTTTACGAAACGATTGAGAGAACTTATTCGTAAATATACTAAAGACCTAAGAAAGGAGATCGTTATGAATCGTTATTTGTATTATGCATTTTGGACAATCATCATTGGGGTAACCCTTTACTTTGGTAACGAACTGAGTCATTCTATAAAAGAAAAAGTATCAACAACTGGAAGGACCATGCCCAATCTTGTTTTTCAAAGAATCTATCCTATATTTATCGGTATGGTCTTAAAGTTCCCTAGACTATGGGAGCAAAGACATGAAACAATTTGGGGCCTTGATCTCCCCAAGCTACTTATAATAGGGATACCAAGTGGCTATATAGCTTTAACTTACATTTGGGCATCTATCCCCCTCGACATTCCGAGACCTTTTCTATGGTATATTATGACTAAAGGAGGCTCTAGTCTTATTACGGTTCCTGGAGTAATTTTTGGTTATGTAGTAATTGGAAGTTTTCGCGTTTCTAAGAAAAGTTAAACCACATAGTCCATGATAGATAAATCTTCCTTCTTTAACTCAAATATTAGAACATTTTCAAGTTATTGACCTAATAAGGGCTTCCCTTATTCCAGAAAAGCGTACTATTTTTGGTTATATTTAATGCATAGTTATTTGTTTTTCCAGGCTCCTCTCCCAGAGCCGATTCAGGCCGAGGTTCCAAGTGATAGCCCAGCGAAAACAGTAGGAAAGGGAGTGGTAGTTATGAAAGAAATGTTTACCAGTCTTAAAGGTTTGCAGGTTGTGATTCAAGTAATAGCTTTAGCAGTAAATTTTGCTATTTTCAATAACTCCATCGTTGGGTTACCTGGAAAATGAAATGACTTTATAATAAAATTTGTTTAGTCTATCATGACTTAAAATATGTGTACTTTTAAAATGAATGTTTGAATTTTATTTGAAAGATTTTTGTAGATATCTACAAACTATCCTTCGATCACTTCTCCTCCTGATGCCTTTACTAATTGATTAATGAATTGTACAATTTCATGATCTATTTCTTCTTTTTCCATTGATTTAGCTATTTTTGTAGAATCCCTTTTTTCTTTATATTTTCTTGCACCTTCTTCAGAAATATTTTTCGCATTATTTATAGCAAGTTTAGGGTCATATCTATACTCTTCTTCATCTATGCTATTTTGGTTTAAATTCAATACTTTCTCTACTTTATCAATAGAAAAGTAATTCTCTATCTCACCTTTTTCCAAGATAAATATATGATTTTCATTTACATTAAACTCATTTATAAGAGAACTTTTTAGAGTATTAACTCTTTCAGAACTATGGAAATCTGTATCGAGTAATATTAAAAAATTAACATTAAAATCTTTTATAACTTTAACGTTTGCATAGTATTCTGCGTTTTGACAACCCTTCATATCGACAAAGTAAATCCCTAACTCTTTATGATTATAACCAAGTTTGCTAAACCAAACTTTTAGCGCATTAACGTCAGCTATACCTTCAACCAAACAACAAACTTTTCCTGTCATTAGTTGACTAACTTGTACTACTTCACCTAAATCTTCTTTTACATCTTCTATATCTAATGCTTGAGTAGTAGAAGTCTTTCCTTCTTCTCTTAATAATAAAACTACCTGATCTAAGTCACCTTCATCCATAAATAATGTAGAGTGAGTAGTTATTAGTGCTTGACTTCCATCTGAAATAAGCTCTTTAATTGAATAGTAGAGGTCTCTTTGTGCTGATAGATGCAAAAATGCTTCTGGCTCTTCTATTAAATATAAATATTTATCGGTATTTCCTAAATGTTCCTGGGTTTCTGTAGGGTTACTTATCTTCTTATTTATATCACTTTGAGCACGTATTATAGCCATCAATACAGACCTTTGAAGACCATTTCCTCTTTGGGACAGTGGTGTTTTCACACCATGCTCATCTTCTATATTCATTTCGAAGCTAAAACTTTTAGATATATCAAGTGGACTAGCTTGTTGAGAAAGATTGAAGGTGTTTCCTTGAGATAATAGTTTTTCCTCTACAATATTTAGAATGCTTTCGTTAACATTCTTCATTTTTTCTTCAAGAAAAGTTATAGCCTGAACTCCCTCCTCATCTTGTTGTAGTAATTTTCTTATTCCAACTCTAAACAAACTACCAAACGCCGAAGAGTCAGAGGTCATTTTTTGTTCATTTTCAGGATCTTGAGCTGCAGGCACAGTGATCACCTCCGGAAAATACTCTTCAACTTCAGACCATTTTTTTGTTATATCAATCCATACATTTGTTCCTTTTAATTCTTCAATTACATTTCTTACTCTGGTTTCAAGTTTTTTTACCTCTTCTGGATCAGAAGGCTTGGTTTTTGGAAACTCAACATCTAAGCTTTTTCCAATATTTTTAATATTATTATACCCATTTAGTTCTTCTTCCTCCGGAGGTATAAATTCTTTTAGACATTCAATATATTTTGTTATTTTAGATGAAATATTTTTATATGTAATTTTAAATATAGCTTTGTTTTCTAATTTAAATTCTTCAGGTAAATTAAAATGATCTTCAAAATGTATGCAAATTTCAGTTTCAACTCCTTCTTGGGAATCAAAAGGAAAATCACTTAACTCAAAACTTCTTTTTGAAAAAAACGTTTCAATCGCCTTTATTAAATTAGACTTTCCTACATCATTTCTTCCTACCGTACACATCAAATCTTCTGTAAACCTTATCGCAGCTTCATCAATACTACGAAAATTGTTAATCTTAATTTCTGTAATTTTCAAAAATTTTACCTCCAATGAGTAATAACTACAATAATAAGCCCAATTTAATACATACTTTTTTTACCATATATACGAATAAATTTTACCATATCCTATTTTATATTTGGAGATTGAATATTTAATTGTCATGTATTGCTTCTTATAGTTTTATCTCGAAATCGAGTCTTCCATATTATGGCCCTAAACAAGAAGACTTGGATTTGAGATAATTGAATAAATACTATCCTTTTATACATTTAAATGGGCATTTATTTATTCCACCTTTCTAATAAACATACTGCCAAAACCTACATAGAATAAATGACATATTCAAACATGTCACACAGTTATTATGATCGTCACTCTAAGTAAGACGCATTGATTTAACTGGAAAATAGTGTTTCATTTTATCAAGCAATAATTGTTTCATACTATTTAGAGGTCATAATTGAATAATTCTATTACAAATAAAGTTACATATTCAGTTTCAAATTATATTACAAATAATATTGAGAAAGTATTTAACACCTCTTCAGGTCGCAAAATTCTCTTTTACACCAAGGCTTTTGCGAGCTTTTGTTATTTTCAGACTAATTTGCTTTGGTGTTTTTGCTCCCTCCAGCCCCTTTTATGGAGATATAATATACAAAATGGCTGATTAGAAGTTACTTTAATGGCAAAAAACAAAGTGTAATTGCTCCCGAAAAGGTTATAATTGTATTATGTTGTAAAAATATGTTAATTAATGCCATAAAAATAACCACTCTTTGGAATCTTTAGTGGTTTTTGAGTTTAGGTTTAATTTAATTTGGGGAAAGTAAATCTGGTGAAACATTAAATCAACACGAATAAGCCGTTTATCGCTTCTTTAAAAAACAGAAGGGAAACAGCTTATAAGTCCTCTAACCAATTGTAGTAAACGTTATTATTAGAGATTTTCTTATTTAGTTGTGTAGCTTTTTGTGTTGTGTCCAGAGGAGAAGTTTTCTTTCTAGAGTAAGTTTTCTTTCTGAAGAAGCGTATTACTTCTTTGCTCTTTCTGGTAGCTTCTTCTATAGACTGCTTTTTGGAAAGAATGTGATTCTTAGCATTAGATACTATGACTTCCCTTACCTCTTCATCGGATAACATAGAAGGAGATGGTGTTATATCGTTCATTTCACATTCAGAGATAAAGGCATCTCTTATTGCAGTGCCATGTTTATCGAAAACGGACTGTATTGATTCTTGCAGTTCATTCCAATGGTTATCTTCCGAAGATGAAAATATAACATCATAGGCATATTGAATTAATTGGATATCCTGGTCTAAGAGAACTTTGTGTTCATCGGAAGAATATGTGATGAAATACCGAATTAAAGCCGGTAGATCTAAGGATATATAACTTGATTCTTTTCCAGTTTCTTTTGTTTCACTACGAATAGAGCCAAGTATTACATCTTTAATTTCCTCTAATAAATAGAAATCATTAAAGTAATTCACGGCTTTACCAATAAGATCATAATAGATGATTGATTCTTTTTTATCTTTAAAGTATTTGTTTAAAGTAACTCGATATATCTCCAATCCTGCAGTTCCGAATTTTTCCATGAGTTCATTTTTCTTACTGATGAATAGATTGATAGTGTCTTCGCTCATATCTTCATAAAAAAACAGACTTCGGTTAGCTAACAGACGTATTTCTTCTTCACCAGCCTTATTGCCAATCGGTTTTTTATCGAAATGCTTTGCGTTTATTTTTAAGCCAATAACGTGTTTTTTCTTAAGGTACTTACTTGTTCGCTGTTTTTTATCGTTCTTGTAACCAAAGATGTGATGGAACTTCTTTTGGTAACCATTCTCCTTAACATCCACATAATTGTTAGACTCCTCCCCTGGAAGAGTAACTGATATTAAACCAAGCTCTAATAACTTGAAAAGGTCTTCTGTTAAACTTTTGTAGTCGTCATAAATGGTAAGACCACATTTAAGGTCGTGCAGCTTATTTTTATAAAGGTTTTCAATGTATATTCTTGTGCGTTGGTTATACACATTTGAAGTGAGAATGTAATAGAATAAACGACTTTGGTTTTTGCTTAGATTACGTACTTCTGGAGAATGTAGTACTTCCAGATGTTTTTGGTACGTACTCTCACCATTGGAGGATACGTGAAAATGAGAAACATAATAACCATTTTCATAAGTTAATAGTTCCTTCCCTTTGTATCGTGTATTGAACAGTTCGAAGAGTATTCTCTTAAGAGTACGGCGGTCCCATTTCATTAACTTACGAACATGTACTAAATCTATGTGCAAAGTACCGTCTCGATCTATATAAGGGGTTAGAGTTACTATTAAGTCTATAGCACTTTTAGAGATAGATAGTTTATTAGTTGAATAATCTCTAAGAAGCCCCTTATTTAATTTAGGTATATAGCTGTTGAAGTTTCCCATTTATTTATCCCCTAATTAAAACGAATCTAATGACATAAAAAAAGCATCACTAACCAGGTGAATACAGGTTCACCTAGATAGCGATGCTTTCGCTTTATGAAAAATAAATTTGAATGTATTTTTAATTGCCTTTCTTATTAAGGAAATTTTACTACAAATATGTTACTTTTTTCAACCCTAAAATTAATTTAAGTTAATTTCAAAGTTTCCTTCCATCAATAATAGCATCTAATAGTTCTTTTTCGGTATCATTTATTTTCATAATGATTACCACAATCACCTCTCCTGTCTTTTAACATATATTCCTTAACAAGTTTATATACATATTGTTAAAGTGTTTAAACTAAAAGATAAAATATTGTATTTAGCAGAAAGGAAGAGGTTTCAAGTATATCTGGTATATCATCTTAGTCAGAAGCAAAGATCTTTTCCGGTATCATCACTAGTTAAGCCGGTCACGATGATATCTTTAGCATTAGGTACTTACACAAATCCTTTAAGCAATTAAATACTAAATGTTCCCCAGGTGTACATAACTAATCTTCTAAATATTTAGAGAACAACTTTCTTAGTCTAAGATTGAATTTTTTTGTACTTATGATTGCCAAAAATCATAGTATAGAATATATTTGAAATAAGAGATAGTTAAAAATAATAAAACACTCGCGGAAGCACCGCTAATTTTATCTTGTTGGAGAACTCATTGTTTTCCAACAAGATAGTTAGTGGTGCTTTTTTATTGGAATATTGAAGGTTATCAATCATATCAATTATTGAAGTTGTACTTTAACAGCGGTTCACCAAGATTCCTCTCAGGTTCGCACCTGATTTTCATAACTGCAGTTAACTAAATATTCTATAACTTTATTCCTTGCTTGGATAAATAAATTAATACCTTTTATTGAACAGGATTAGGGAAGCACGCCCCTTAAAACATGGGGGTGTTTTATATGATAAAACAGAAAGGATGAGTAAGAATGAAGAACAAAATTGGGAATGTTCTTTTCCTTCATTCAGCTAACAATGCTGTACATCATTTAGAATCACAAAGAAAATCTTGTACACACAAAACAATTGTTGTTGATTCCTTGAACAGAATTAATCGCGATATCATTAACATTTATTATTTTCGTTCACTTATAAATCAACACAACTCAAATCTAATCGTACTTAACGGAGGTGAGCAGTTTGGAAAATAAGAACTCACATATTGTAGAGCGTTTTTACTCACAAGACAAAGAAACTGATTTTATATCTGTTTTGAACTTAATCATTAATAATAAAATTGATGACCTTGTCCATAATGCTAGTAAGGTAAACACTGCTACATTTCAATACAGTAAGAAAGGAAATGAAAATAACAAATGAGACATGCTGTGTACATTCGAGTTTCAACGGATAAGGAAGAAAAAAAGCATCATTATAATACCAGAAAGACTTATTCTTAAGATATATAGAGGAGCAGGGGTGGGACATCTACGAAATATATGTAGATGTTCAAACAGGAACGACTGCAAAGAGGAAAAACCTTCAAAAGATGATTGAAGACTCTCAAGAAAAAATTTTGATGTGATTGTAGCTGAAGAACTCTCTCGTTTAGCACGTGGAGAACTTTCCTACGAAATCAAAAACCTTTGTGAAAATCAGAGAATTCTCATCATCACCTTAGTTAATACAATCAATACACTGAAGGTAACACAAACATGTTTGGTCTATACTTTTCTGGCCAAACAATCGAACGTACTATTTACGTTATGGCATAAAAACGAAAGTTTAAATCTCAAAAGTTTATTCTAGCGTAAATATTATCATAATGATCATAAAAGGTAGGGATTGATATGTATAATACTGTTGCAGTACCAATAAAATGGAAATCGATATTGTATATTAGGGTGGCATCTAAACCTCAAGTGACATCGAATAGTTCAAAATCAAAATACAATAAGGGGCTTCGAACTGTTAGGATCGGTAATACACCGTATGTCCTACCTGAACAACTTTTAACACCTAAATATAGTTATGAGAATCGGTTTCATGGATATAGTATCTTAAAGGAAAAAATGCTGAATAGAATTAAGTAAAACATGTAAAATCGAATATCTTTAATATAAATCGCGGAAGCACCGCTAACGAATCTTCTTGAAGAATTCTTTTTCTTCAGAGATTGTTAGCGGTGCTTTTTTATTTTACTTTTGAAAGGATAAATAACAATGTTAGATAAAAACACTAATGTGGTTGAGGATATTTACTCACATGAAAAAGACACTTACTTTAAGTCTGTAATGAACTTTATATTTGATCATAAAATTGAGAATCTTGTCCATAATGCTAATAAGGTAAACACTGCTACATCTCAAATCGATCAGAAAGGATATGAGAACAAATGAGATGTGCTGTGTACATTCGAGTTTCAACTGATAAAGAAGAACAAAAAGCATCATTAAAGTACCAGAAAGATTTGTTCTATAGATACATTGAAGAGCAAGGTTGGGACATATACGAAATTTATGTAGATGTCCAAACAGGAACGACTGCAAAAAGGAAAAACCTCCAAAAAATGATTGAAGATGCACAAGATAAAAAGTTTGATATGATTTTGGCTAAAGAACTTTCTCGTTTAGCACGAAATGGAGAACTTTCTTATAAAATCAAAAATCTTTGTGAAAACCAGGGTATTCATATCATCACATTGGACAACGCAATCAATACGTTAGAGGGTAACACAAACATGTTTGGTCTCTATGCTTGGCTATACGAACAAGAGTCCCAAAATACAAGCAATCGGGTTAAAGAAACTTTACGTACAAGAGCTAAAAAAGGACTTTTCCAAGGATCTATTCCACCATATGGATATAATGTTCAAGATGGAAAACTCCAAGTAAGGGATGATATTACACCTGATATAGTTAAAAGGATATTCGATGAATACCTAAGTGGAAGTGGCAGGGAAAGTATAGCTAGAAGGCTTTACAATGAAGACATCCCCACTCCAGCAGACGTTGCAGGAAAGAAAAATGCTGGTGATAAGTGGAATGATTCAACAATCAAACTTATACTAACCAATCCTCATTATGTTGGTGACTTGGTTCAGGGTAGATCCACAACAGTAAGTGTCACGAGTAAAAAGCGCAAGACGATTGAAAAGGAGCAGCATATTGTTCACAAAGATACACACGAACCTATTATTTCAAGAGAAGTTTTTAATGCTGTACAACGACAACTAAAACGAAGATCTAAAATGATTCCTGCTCCCAAGAAACACCTGTTCACGAATATTCTTTTCTGTGCTGATTGTGGTAAAGGAATGTGGTATCGAAGTAATCGTAAAGGCTATATATGCGGGAGTTATGCACGATACGGGAATAAAGCATGCACTAGCCATACTGTAAAAGAGGATTTGCTAAAAAACACGATTTTAACAGATATTAAAACGTTAGTTGAAGATATTAATAAGGAAGAATACGTCAAACAACTTGAGCTAAAGTCAAAGCAATCTAAAAAAGATATTCAAAAACAAATCGACAAAGTAAATAAGCAAATTGATTTGTTAAAAAGAAGAAAGAGCAAGTATCTTAAGCTTTTGGCTGATGAGAAGATTGCTCATGATGATTACCTTGAAAATGTTGAAGCTAACAACACTGAGATCAATGAATTAGTTCAAAAGAAGAGCGAACTACTTATATCGTTGGAAAGTGAGCAAGTGGTTGATAACATTAATCATCTTAAACAAGAACTGCTTAGCTTCCTTAATTTCGATGAATTGACCCCTGAGATGTTACATCGCTTAGTTCATCGAATTGAAGTAAAAGAGAATGGCATCCCTAAAATTCAATACGCCTTCTCTATCCCTCAATAATTAAATAGAAGCAGGAATCCCTTATTGGGAGCCTGCTTCTTCTTTTAAAACTATCTGCGACACACATTCAATGTGCCCCGTCTGCGGAAACATATCAACTGGCTGAACCTCCTGCGTCTCAAATCCACCATCCTCAAGAATGCGAAGATCTCGCGCTAAAGTAGATGGATTGCAAGATACATACACAATCTTCTCCGGCTTCATTTCAATCATTGCCTTCAATAACGATTCATCGCAGCCTTTGCGTGGTGGATCGACGACGATGACGTCTGGTTGGAGGCCTTGGGCTTGCCACCATGGGAGTAATGATTCGGCTTCGCCAACGTAGAATTCGGCGTTTTCGATATCGTTTAGTTTGGCGTTTTTCTTGGCGTCGTCTACGGCTGGGGCGACGACTTCTACACCTAGGACTCTTTTGGCTTTTTGGGCTAGGAATAGGCTGATCGTGCCGATACCGCAATAGGCGTCTACGACAGTTTCGTGTCCTTTTAGGTCTGCGTACTCTAGTGCTTGGTCATATAGGCGCTTTGTTTGGGTTGGGTTTACTTGATAAAAGGACTTTGGCGAGATGTTGAATTTGATGTCGCCGATTTGATCGACGATGTATTTGTCTCCCCAGATGACGTTCGTTTGCTCGCCTAGGATGACGTTTGTTTTCTTGCTGTTTACGTTATGCACAATCGACTTCACATTTGGGAACGTCTCGCGAATTTCGTTTACGATCGCATCTTGGTGTGGAAGCTTTTTCGTTTTTGTCACCAATACGACCATGATATCGCCAGTGTGTTGACCTGTGCGCACCATGATATGGCGCAACACGCCGCTGTGGTGCTCTTCCTTGTAGGCTTCGATACCGTATTGCTCGGCGATACGGCGAACGGCTTCCACCATACGGTCGTTGTGTTCGTCTTGGATGATGCACGTATCCATATCGATGATTTCGTGGCTTCGCTTGCGGTAAAAGCCAGCTTTCAAGCCACCATCGTCTTTTTCTCCAACTGGAATTTGGATTTTATTACGATAGCGCCAAGGGTCGTCCATTCCGATGACAGGGTGTACGGGAACGTCACTCAGATGACCGATTTTGTGCATGGCGTCTTTGACTTGCTTTTGCTTCATATCAAGCTGTAAGGAATAACTCATATGCTGGAGCTGACAGCCTCCGCATTGAACATACACATTACACGGTGGTTCAACGCGTTCCTGGCTTTCTTCTTCGACATCTAAAAGCTTTCCAAATCCGAAGTTCTTCTTTACTTTGATCACTTTTACTTGGCCTGTTTCACCTGGAAGGGCGTATGGAACAAATAATGGATAGCCATCTACTTTCCCTACACCATTTCCTTCATGAGTCAGGTCTTCAAAAGTAACTTCAATCGTTTGATTTTTTTGTACAGGTGGTTGTGGTTTCGACATGTGTACCTTCCTTTACCGTTCAGCATTCTGGTATGCATTATATCATAGTTTACCCTTCAACCGCTTTTTTAGAAACGATTGGATTATTGGAGAAAAAATTGATCAAACGTTTGATCAATACTTCTATAGTGCTTAGATTTACCCGCCAGGCTTAAGCAAAGCATCATTACGGCGACTGCTGCCACAGTGAGGATTTGCTTAAGCCACCCATGAGAGCACAAACGAAAGACAGCCATATTAACACTGGCTGTCTTCATTCTCCCATCGACCTCTAGGGACATAAAATTCGAGGTGGCGATATAAATTGACAAATTCCCCGGGTAATAATCCGCCAAATTCCCCGTCAATATTTAACTGCATTTTCTCGTCTGTGTGTACTTTAATACGATTCGCTGTCGTGTAGATGACGTTCGGATCATTGATGTGATTGCCTTTCATCGCTAGGCTGGCTAGTCGTATTAATTCGCCAATGTTCACCTTTTTAATAATAAGCAAATCGAACATGCCGTCATCCATCAACGCATCTGGCGCTAGTTTTTCCAAGCCACCGATCGAGTTGGTATTCGATACGAGAAACACCATGACTTCGCCTTCGAACCATTTCCCATCGTATTCGATTTGAACATAGGTTGGTCGAATCGACGGCAGCATTTCCACACCTTTTAAGTAGTATGCTAGTTGCCCAATCATGGTTTTTAGCTTACTTGGCACTTCATAGGTAAGCTCGGTTAATTTCCCGCCACCTGCGATGTTGATGAAGTGGTGATCGTTGACTCGTCCAATATCAATTTCTTTGGAGTAGCCATCTAAAATAACATCCACGGCACCCTTCACGTTACGTGGCACACAAATCGCTCTTGCAAAGTCATTGGTTGTACCAACCGGGATAATGCCTACCTTGGGACGAAATTCGTGTTCTGCTATTCCGTGTACTACTTCATTTATTGTTCCATCCCCACCTGCAGCAACAACAAGGTCAAAGGAACGCTCTACCGCTAATCTCGCGGCTTTGGTTGCGTCTCCTTCGCCTACCGTCGCGTGGGTGGAAGTTTCATAGCCTGCTTGCTCGAAACGCTGCAAGATTTCAGGGAGTTCTCGTCTCACGGCTTCTCTTCCTGAGGTTGGATTGTATATGATCCTGGCACGCTTCATAGGTCTTCCTCCATCCAAGCCATATTCCCTCTCATCATAGCTCGTTTTTCTATGTTTGAAAAGTTTTTGACCTTATTATCATATCCGTAGTAACGAGTACGCAAACCATCCCTTTTACGTTTCACGTTTACTAGGCGTCTATCCATCAATAAATCCTGCTACATGGAAGGTAGCAGGATTTATGACAAGGACATGTTCATCCATATGAGTGTCTCTTAGCGTTTATCCATTTCCTCGATAATGATCTTGTTTACCATTGGAGGATTTGCTTGTCCTTTGGTTGCTTTCATTACCTGTCCTACTAAGAATCCAAGGGCTTTATCCTTACCGTTCTTGTAGTCATCAATGGATTGCTGGTTGTTGTCTAGAATACCAGAGATGATGTCACGTAGTTGACCTTCATCGGAGATCTGGCCTAGGCCTTGATCTTTTACAAACTTCTCTGGTTCAGTTCCGTTTTCGACCGTCTCAGCAAAAACTTTCTTCGCAATCTTAGAAGAGATCGTGCCATCTTCAATAAGCTTAATCATCGTTGCAAGGTTTTGAGGCGTTAACGCTAGGTCCTCTAGCTCTTTCTGGTTTTTGTTCATGTAACCAGAAACCTCACCCATCAACCAGTTAGAAGCCTGTTTCACTTCTGCTCCAGCATTAATGGTCTCTTCGAAGAAGTCGGAAAGTTCTTTGTTATTGGTTAGTACCATTGCGTCGTACTCAGGTAGCTTCAGTTCGTTAATATAACGAGCCTTACGAGTATCTGGCAACTCTGGAATTTCGTCATAGATGCGTTTCTTCCACTCTTCATCGATGTAGAGTGGTACAAGGTCTGGCTCTGGGAAGTAACGGTAGTCATCCGAACCTTCTTTGACACGCATGAGAACCGTTTCTTTCGTTTGCTCATCAAAACGACGTGTTTCTTGCAGCATTTCGCCTCCATCTTGAAGAACTTGCTGCTGGCGCTGCTCTTCAAATTCGAGCCCTTTCTGAACGAAAGAGAAAGAGTTCAGGTTCTTAAGCTCTGTCTTCGTACCGAATTCCTCTTGGCCAATTGGGCGAATGGAAATGTTGGCATCGGCGCGCAGGGAACCTTCTTCCATCTTACAGTCTGAAACGCCTGTGTACTGAATGATGTTCTTCAGTTTTTCAAGATAGGCATACGCTTCTTGCGGTGAGCTAATGTCTGGCTCTGATACAATCTCTACGAGAGGTGTACCTTGGCGGTTGTAGTCGACAAGGGAATAGCCATCGTCACTGTGTGTTAGCTTACCAGCGTCTTCTTCAATGTGCAGACGCGTGATACCGATGCGCTTCGTCTTGCCATCTACTTCAATATCAATATGCCCATTTTCTGCGATTGGCTGGTCAAATTGGGAGATTTGATACGCCTTCGGATTGTCTGGATAGAAATAGTTTTTACGATCAAATTTTGTATGGCTTGCAATGTCACAATTTAAAGCCATGCCTGCTTTCATTGCGTAGTTGACCACTTCTTCATTTAAAACAGGTAATACCCCTGGGTACCCTAAGTCAATTGGGTTTACATTGGAGTTTGGTTCACTACCGAATGCGTTTGGACTTGGGCTGAAGATTTTGGATGCTGTTTTTAGCTCTACGTGGACTTCAATACCAATAATCGTTTCAAAGTTCATTAGTTGGCACCTCCCAGGGACGGCTTTTGTGTATGGTAATCTGTCGCCTGCTCGTAAGCATGGGCTGCGCGATAAACGGTTCCTTCATCGAAGTGGTTACCAATGATTTGTAGACCAATTGGCAGACCTTCAGAAGAGAAGCCACATGGTACTGAAATGCCTGGAACACCAGCTAAGTTGACTGGAATCGTTAGAATGTCGTTGGCGTACATCGTTAATGGGTCCTCTGTCTTCTCGCCCACTTTAAAGGCAGGTGTTGGTGTTGTTGGCCCAATGATTACGTCATAATTCGCAAATACTTTTTCAAAGTCTTGCTTAATGAGCGTACGAACTTTTTGTGCTTTCTTATAGTAAGCATCATAGTATCCTGAGCTTAATGCAAAGGTACCTAGCATAATACGACGTTTCACTTCATCACCAAAGCCTTCACTACGAGAGAGCTTGAACATGTCGATCATGTTTTCAGCTTGCTCAGAACGACGGCCATAGCGCACGCCATCAAAACGAGCTAGGTTTGCAGAAGCTTCGGATGAAGAAAGCAAGTAATACGTGGAAAGCGCGTATTTAGAGTGAGGCAGTGTAACCTCTTCCCATGTAGCACCCATATCTTCATAGACTTTTAATGCATCGCGAACGGCTGTCTTCACTTCTTCAGAAACACCTTCTGCAAAGTATTCCTTCGGTACACCAATTTTAAGGCCTTTCACATCGCCTGTAAGAGCTTCGGTGTATTTAGGGACTTCTAGGTCAGCTGAAGTAGAATCCATTTTGTCATGGCCTGCAATGGTCTCTAGAACGTAAGCATTGTCTTCTACCGTACGTGTTAGCGGTCCGATTTGATCAAGAGATGATGCGAATGCAATTAAACCAAAACGAGATACACGTCCGTATGTTGGCTTTAAGCCGACAACGCCACAATAGGCTGCTGGCTGGCGAATCGATCCACCTGTGTCAGAGCCAAGTGAAAATGGTACCTCTCCTGCTGCAACTGCAGCTGCGGAACCACCACTAGAGCCACCAGGTACATAATCTGTATTCCATGGATTACGAGTAGCATAGTAGCTAGAGTTTTCGTTGGAGGAACCCATTGCGAATTCATCCATGTTTAATTTACCTACTGTTACGGATTCAGCACCGTTCAGTTTTTGAACGACATGGGCATCGTAAAGTGGATCGTTTAGATTATCTAAAATTTGACTCGCTGCAGTGGAACGGAGTCCTTTTGTAACGATGTTGTCTTTAATTCCGATTGGCATTCCAAATAGAAGGCCTCGTCCTTCTGTTGTGCCACGAAGTTCGTCTAGCTCGTTCGCACGCTCGCGAGCTGCTTCTTCATTAAGGGTTAAAAAGGCCTTTACTTCTCCATCTACATCATTGATGCGGTTGTACGCCTCATTCAAAAGATCGTTCACGCTGATCTCTTTCGTATGTAACCACTCTTGTATTTCGGATAGCTTGTGATCAAATAATGACATGTGTTTCCCTCCCTATTCCAAAATAGATGGCACGCGAAATTGTCCATCTTGCTTTTCTGGTGCATTTTTAAGTGCTTCTTCTTTTGTTAACCAGTGTTTCGGCTCGTCCTTACGAGTCACATTCTTCAAATCTAGAACGTGTGTCGTAGGCTCTACACCTTCTGTATCTAATTCGTTTAGCTGTTCGGCAAATGTAATAATATCGTCTAATTGCTTTGTAAACATGTCTGCTTCGTCTTCCGAAACATGTAACCGTGCTAAATGAGCAACGTGCTTTACTTGTTCTTTACTAATTCGTGACATTGTTTAACCTCCATTCGTATCGAACCTCACATATTATATGATGATACCAAAAAGCACCCCTAACAATCAACGTTGACACTATTTATTTACATAAGAAATCCATTTATCGACGTATGGTCTGCCTACACGACGTAGGTTGGTTCAATTTTCCTGCGTGAGGCGGGCCTACAGGATGTAAGTCAGTTCAATGTTGCTGTACGATGCAGCGACCTTAATCGAAACCTAAAGGCGCTTGATCAGCTCCGACCTGCTTACGCAAAGCTTCGGCGTGGGGATTTTTCTACAGCGAGGGTATGTTTAAGACCTTGAGAGGATGGCTGATACCTATTCTCTTTTTTCCTTATTAAAAGTAAAAAACCTCTCCTACCGAAATAGAAGAGGTTTTGATCATAATAATTATTTAGCTTTTGCTGCATCAAATTCTTGCTTAATTTCTTCAGATGGCTCTTTATCAATTAAGCTGACTACGATTGCTACCAGTCCACAAAGGATGAAGGCTGGAACAATTTCGTATAGAGCGAATACAGGCGTCACATATACTTTCCAAATAACAACCGTTGCTGCCCCTACGATAATTCCGAATAAAGCGCCATTACGCGTAAGGCCTTTCCAGAATAGAGATAGGATTACGATTGGGCCGAATGCTCCGCCAAATCCTGCCCATGCGTAACTTACAAGACCTAGTACAGAGCTTTCTGGATTATAGGCTAGTAAGACCGCAATTAAGGCAATGGCACCAACAGAGAAACGACCTACCCATACTAGTTCACGCTCTGTAGCATTTTTTCGAAGAATCGCTTTGTAGAAGTCCTCCGCTACAGCTGAAGATGAAACAAGTAGCTGCGAGTCAATGGTACTCATGATTGCAGATAAAATCGCTGCTAGTAGAATACCTGCAATGATTGGATGGAATAATACTTGTGAAAACGCGATAAAGATTTTCTCAGGGTCATCTAGCATTTGAATGCCGCCTTCTCCCTGAACGACTTTCACACCGAATTCCGTTAATGCAGCTGTATTGCCTGCATCGGCAACATAAGCAAGACCAACGAAACCAGTGAAGATTGCTCCATAAAGTCCTAAGATCATCCATGTAATACCAATAAAACGTGCTTTCGGTACATCATTAGCAGAACGTAATGCCATAAAACGAGTTAAAATGTGTGGTTGACCAAAGTAACCAAGCCCCCACGCCATTGATGAAATGATAGCTAACAATCCAACACCTTCCACCATGTCCAAGCGAGTTGGATCAATATCACCTACCGATTGCATTACTTGACCCCAGCCACCAAGTTCGTTAATTGCTACGATTGGTACTGCAATCAATGCAAGGAACATTAAGATACCTTGAACAAAGTCGGTCCAACTTACGGCTAAGAAACCGCCTAAGAATGTATAGGAAATAATAACAATAGCACCAATCCATAGAGCTTGCTGATAGCCAAGTCCAAAGGATGCCTCAAATAGTTTTGCCCCAGCTACCATACCTGAGGACGTATAGAAGGTAAAGAATAATAAAATAACGAGCGCGGAGATAACACGCAAAATATGTGAGTTGTCACGGAAGCGATTTTCAAAGAAGTCAGGTACTGTAATTGAATCATTTGCAACTTCAGTATAAACACGCAAACGACGTGCAACGAATTGCCAGTTTAAGTACGCACCAATAGCAAGACCTACCCCAATCCATGCAGCAGAAAGTCCTCCGCCATAAATGGCACCAGGTAATCCTAATAATAGCCAACCACTCATATCTGATGCTCCGGCACTAAGTGCGGCAACACCAGGTCCTAAGCGGCGTCCACCTAATACATAATCTGATAAGTTACTTGTTAAACGATAAGCCGCAAGTCCAATGACAAGCATTCCAATTAAATAAACTATAAAAGTAATTAACGTAGCTGTACCCATAAGCTCTACTCTCTCCTTTCAGTAAATAACGTAATAGCGGATAAGATAATTAAAATCGGCATTGGAACAAATAACCAAAACCATGTGGCTCCTGCAATAGCATATTCCTCGCCCATTCTTTAACCTCCTTTAAAATATGTGTATTGAATTATATATACACCCCTATACATTTTTCCCCCTATTCAGAAAATAGGTGTTTGAATGTAATAAAAGGGATATAAGCGATTAATATGATTTAATATAACACAAAGATATTATTTGAACATTCTAAATTTTAAAAAAATATAAACTCTATGAATAATTATACAACAATACAGGACTTTTGTGTGCATATATTCAAATCGACCTATATGTATTCAAGATAACTTATAAAATTAAATCCTGAAAATTATATATGTCCATCCATATCATTCCATTTCCCCATAAAGTCTCGCCTCTATTCTATCCTCACTCGATAAAATTACCCTCTCAAATTGGTTGAGAGGGTAAAGTTGTAACCTAAAGCATTTCAGACGTCGTTTTCCCTTGCATGTGATGAAGCAAATAATCTGGTCCACCTGCTTTCGAGTCAGTTCCAGACATATTAAATCCACCAAATGGGTGATATCCGACAATAGCTGCTGTACATCCACGATTAAAGTATAAATTCCCAACATGAAAATCTTCTCTTGCCTGTTCAATGTGAAGACGATTCTTCGTAATGACGGCCCCAGTTAGACCATAATCTGTATTGTTAGCGATTTCAAGAGCTTTATCGAATGACTTCGCTTTCGTAAATCCTAAGACAGGTCCAAAAATCTCCTCTTGCATGATTGTTGCATTGGGATCTAGGTCCGCAAAAATGGTCGGTTTGATAAAGAATCCAGTACTGGCATCGCCATCTCCACCGGTCATTAACTTCCCTTCTTCTTTTCCAGTTTTAATATATTCCATAATTTTATCGTAAGCACCTTGATCAATAACTGGTCCCATGAACGTGCTGCCATCCTCTGGGTCTTGTACGTTCACGCGTTCTTCTGTCAACTCCACACAGCGCTTTAACAAGGTATCATAAATAGCTTCATGAGCGACGACACGAGAACATGCAGAACATTTCTGCCCGCTGAAACCAAAGGCTGAGTTAACAATGGAATCCGCTGCAAGTTCAAGATCGGCATCTTCATCCACAACAATCGTGTCCTTCCCACCCATTTCAGCTATCACACGCTTCAACCAAATTTGATCTGGTTGAACCTTTGCTGCTCTCTCGTAGATTCTCGTTCCCACTTCTCTCGACCCTGTGAAACTAATCAATCGAGTTCGAGGGTGATCGACCAAATAATCTCCAATCTCCGATCCGCTTCCAGGGATAAAATTGATGACCCCATTAGGAAGGCCTGCTTCTTCTAGCACTTCCATCATTTTATATGCAATAATCGGCGTCAGACTAGCGGGTTTCAATAAGACTGTATTGCCAGTTACCATTGGTGCTACCGTCGTTCCACACATAATCGCAAATAAGAAATTCCATGGTGAAAGGGTTAAGGTCACCCCAAGAGGAATATAGTGAAAACGACTATTATCTACATTTGGACGATTGAAGACAGACTCTCCATCTTTAATGGTCAATATTTGGCGAGCATAATATTCCATGAAGTCGATAGCTTCTGCTGTATCCGCATCTGCTTCCTTCCATGGCTTCCCACCTTCTTTAACCAAATGAGCTGAGAAGTCATGCTTCTTACGCCTTACGATGGCTGCTGCACGAAATAAAATGTCTGCGCGCATTTCAGGCTTTGATTTTCGCCACCATTGGAACGTTTCATCCGCCACCTGCATCGCTTTTTCAGCAAGCTTCTGGTCAGCTTTTGAAACATAGCCTATCACTTCTTCTTTGTTGGCAGGATTAAACGATGTAATCCTGTCCTCTGTGTAAATACGTTCTCCTCCAATAATAAGAGGGTATTCTTTCCCAAACTCTGCCTCCACTCGCTTCAGTGCCGCTTCCATTGCTTGTTTATTCTCAGGTACACTAAAATCGGTAAAAGGCTCATGCTGATACGGTGCTACCATGAACAAACGCCTCCTTCAATTCCGCTACTTTTTTTCATCTATGATAGGATATGCCATTTGGAGAAGTTCTATGAGTTTTTCCTTGATGAGAAGTTGGCGTGTTATCTTCTCGTGTTTATATCGGCGAGTTTGGGTGATTTATCGGCGACTTTCCGAACTATAGCAGCGCCATTTCAGTTATATCGGCGAAAATAGAAATATATCCGCGCCCCTCCATATATATCCGCGACTCCCGCTCCACACAGACAAAAAAGGCTAACCATCCGGCTAGCCTTGTAGTGCTTTTTCAAAATCCTCTTTTAGATCCTCTACATCTTCCAGTCCAATCGAAACTCGGACAAGTCCATCTGTAATGCCTAGTTCTGCTCTTCGTTCTTTCGGAATCGAAGCATGGGTCATTTTCGCAGGTACGGAAATGAGACTTTCCACTGCTCCTAGGCTTTCTGCTAATGTAAAATAGCGGAGGTTCATAAGCAGTTTTTCTGCGTTCGCATCACTACCAACATCAAAGGACACCATGCCACCTCCACCACGAGCTTGTTTTGCGTGCGTATCATATCCTACGTGTGTAGTTATGCCTGGATAATAAATATTGCTTACCTGAGGGTGGTTTTGCAAGAAGCGGATGAACTCTTTTGTATTCGATTCGATTTCTTCCATCCGAACTCCTAATGTCTTAATCCCTCGCATCAGCAGCCACGCATCTTGCGGCCCAAGTACGGCTCCAGCAGAGTTCAAAATAAAATGGAGATCGCTTGCTAACGCTTCAGAATTCACTACGACCAACCCTGCTACCACATCACTGTGGCCACCTAAATATTTCGTGGCACTGTGCAATACGATATCCGCTCCATAATCAATTGGATTTTGCCAGTATGGCGTGCTGAACGTGTTATCCACGATAAACGTCAGGCCATGCTCCTCAGCAAGATCAGAGGTTGCTTGTAAATCCGTTACCTTAAGTAACGGATTGGTTGGTGTTTCTACATAAATGGCTTTTGTATTCGGCTTGATGGCTTTTTTGATCTTAGCTTGATCGGACGTATCGACAAACGACACGTCTAAATTAAAACGGTTCAACACACTCGATACGAGACGGTACGTACCTCCATATACGTCGTCTGTAAAAATGAGATGATCTCCGCTATTATATAGCATCAACACGGAGGTAATCGCAGCCATCCCAGAACCAAAGGCAAATCCAGCTTTGCCACCTTCGATATCTTTAATGAACTCTTCTAATGCGTGACGGGTAGGATTCCCTGTACGAGAATACTCATACCCTTTGTGCTGACCCACGCCATCTTGTTTGTACGTACTTACTTGATATATCGGGACCGATACAGCACCTGTCTGTTCATCTCCCGTGATACCGCCGTGTATTAGTTGTGTTTTTCGTCTCATATCATCACTCCTCGTAAAATCCTTGACTCATATATCGTTCACTACTATCGGGAAAAATGGTTACAATATTCGTTCCTGCAGAGGCTTTCTCAGCTTCTCGCATCGCCGCGACAAACGCTGCACCTGATGAACTTGCTACAAGCAATCCTTCTTGCAACGCTAACCGTTTGGCTGCCGCAAACGCTTCGTCATCAGTAATGGTGTAGATGGCGTCAAACATGCTCAGATCCATATAGCGAGGCAAAAATTCCATCCCAATGCCCTCCGTACGGTGTGAACCTGGCTCTCCCCCGTTCAGAATCGATCCCTCAGGCTCAACAATCACGTTTTTAATATGCGGATTTTTTTCTTTCAAATATCGGGATACACCTGCGAACGTTCCACCAGTACCACCACCGGCAACAAAAATATCAATTTGCCCATCCAAAGCATCATACATCTCCGGAGCAAGGGTTTCGTAATACGTTAATGGATTGGCGTCGTTGTCAAATTGCTGCGGGCAATAGGCTCCATTTATCTCTTCACATAATTGTTTTGCTTTTTCAATAGCCCCTGTCATGCCTTTCGCAGTGGGCGTATTTACAACTTCTGCGCCTAGAGCTTTCATGAGCGTTTGCTTTTCCCGGCTGAATTTTTCCGGTGTCACAAATACCACACGAAACCCTCGCCCAATAGCAGCGAGGGCTAATCCTATTCCTGTGTTTCCAGCGGTTGGTTCGATGATTGTTCCGCCTGGTTGTAGCTCACCTGTTTCTAGTGCATGAGAGAGTAATTTTTGGCCCAGGCGATCTTTTACACTACCGCCCGGGTTAAAATACTCTAACTTCGCAAATAGACGTACCCCCTCTGGCACATCTACCTTCGTGAGTTCGATTAAGGGAGTTTTCCCTATTAACTCTTGAACACTTGTTACATAGTTCATCGCTGTCTACTCCTTATTGCTCTTCTGCAAACACCTGCGTCCATTCATCGCGTTTATCTAGCATATCTTGAGCTAGTTGTTTTGCTCCTTCTAAGCTATGACTAGCCGCAAAGCCACACTGGACTTCATTACATGCCGGAACTTCCGTTGCTTCGAGTACATCGTTCAATGTATTCTCAATCACTCGGAGCATATTGTCATAGTCATCATCGTTTAAAAGGGCAATATAAAACCCTGTTTGGCAGCCCATAGGACCAACATCCAGGACATGGTCATGATGGTTACGACTGAATTCAGCCATCATATGCTCTAAGGAATGGAGAGACGGCATATCCATGTGCTCCACGTTCGGTTGCTTAATGCGAAAGTCGTATTTGTAGATTTTGTCTCCTTTTGTTCCTTCTGTGATACCCACCAGACGAACATAAGGCGCCTTTACTTTCGTATGATCAAGATTGAAACTTTCTACATTCATCGGCATGAAAATCGCTCCTTTTTCGATGGTTATTTTTTCTTCGCTACCATTAACCAAACATATGGATTAAGCTGCTCAAACATGACATCAAAGCCATGGTTCCGACAGATCGTTGTTAGCGTTGGAATATCTGAATAATGCTCTGTTGATAAATCTTCCGCTAGATTATGAAAATAAGAAGCTATCGCCTTTTCGATCATGTGCCGCTTCGCTTGTTGTGATTCAAATACCGTATCTGCAAATACAATTACGCCTTCAGAAGCTAGAAGCTCACTATATTTCTCGATGGCTGTTTCTTTTTCTTCGTCTGTTAAATGATGAAACGCATACGAACTTACAATTGAATGAATCGGTTCAGAAGGAACGGTAAAATCGATGAAGTCTCCTTCTTGGATTTTTGCTTCCGGCACTTTTAGCTGACCAATTTTCAGCATCTCCATGGAAGGCTCAATGCCATATACATGATGACCTTCATTGATCAATTTTCTCGTTAAATTCCCCGTCCCGACACCGAATTCGAGTACATTCGGACCTTTCGTCTTCGCAACCACAGCCTTCAATATAGCTTCATAGCCCGCGAAAACTTCGCGATACTCTATATCGTCACCCGATACGGTTTTATCATAGGACGCTGCCCACCCATTGAATAAATCAATAAACTCCCTACCCATTTATCTCCACCTCATCAGGTTAATTTTATAATTCCTATGAGTTTACTTGGTTTTTAGTTATTACTGTGAGTATAGCATATCCTTGAAAGATAAGTATATAGACATGCGCCCAATTCTGATGGAGATTGAGATGCTTTGTGGCACCTTTCATGGAGGCTATGCGGGATGGGTTGGTTAGATGTTCCATGCTCGGGAGGGGCCGCCGGGCTGGGTCGCTCCTGTTTTCGAATTTTCGCTCCTATATGGAAAAAGTCGCGCCTATTCTGAAATTCCCGCTCCTAAATCAAAAAAGTCGCTCCAATGCGCCTCGTCGCCCCTCCCTCCAACGCAAAAAAGGCATTGTCCATGACAATGCCTTTTCCTCTCCACCTACTGGCCATATATATGAACATATGGTTCTTCTTTTCCTGCTTCTCTTGAAATCAAGCTCTCCTGTCCGTTGTGAGACTCGATGTTCACTTCTAGGTCAAAGTAGTTCGGGAAATTCTCCACAATAATGGAGTAAACGTACTGAGTTAACCCAATGACCTCAGTCTGTCCTTTGAATTCAATTGGGATTGTAATCGTTAATTCCCTAAGCTCATCTTCAATATAAAAGCCTTTTCCTACTACGCCGATATAGTTCGGGAAGTACTCCGCTACATCGTTTTGAAGATCACTTATCAGACTGGCATCTTCGGGGTGGGCTCCACTAGCTTCATCAGATGGGAATAGTACGTAATCTTCTTGTATCGGTTCCCAACTTCCAAGTTTCATGTCGCTCCCCTGAACTGTTGTTTTCGCTACAAAGTTACCTGGAACCATGGCTCCTTTTTCTTCTTCACGATAGATGGCAAACATAATTGGTACGTCCTGAAGGTCTTCCATTTTTCGAAGACGCTCGAGGACTGTTTGGGCGATTTGCTTTCCTTCCTTGAGCATTTCTGCTACTGGAATGTCCTCATATAAAACTGGACCACCAATTTCCTCTTGGAATTGATACTGGGATTTCATCGCCAATCCGATGGTCATCCCTTTCAGCTGTACGACGTCGCCTTCTTCATTTTTCTTCAAGTAATCCTGCTCGAGGATATGGGAGAGATACTTCGGATTGTCTCGAAGCGCCTCCTCCCCAGCATCCTCTTTCACAGATGGATTCAGACCGTTTGGTGTTCCGTTTGTTTCGGCTTCGTTTTTCGCACGATCCAACCAATCATATAAAATATCATCTGTTAAGTATTGACCTTCCTGGAAAAAGTAATCTTTAGGGTCAAAGACACCTTTCGCATGACGGCGTAACCCAACTTCCATTTCTTTAATATCGAAGCGGTTCGCCATCTGATGGGTGATGACCCCTCGCGATTTACTCGGCTTGTATTTTTCTAACGGACGGTAGTAGTCCTCAGAAATGCTGTACTTTGGAACGATAGCTTTCTCTTGTTGATTTTGCTCAGTTGTCTCGACTCCCACTTCTTCATTCTTTTCATAGGCCGGAGCGCACCCTGTCCCTAATACAACAAGGCTCAACATCAACAATGCGATCCGCTTCATGTTTCTCCACTCTCCCTATTGGTTTAACGCCTCGATGAAGCGTTGTTCATCCCAAATCTCAATCCCTAGGTCTTGAGCTTTGTCATATTTAGAACCAGCGTCTTCCCCAGCAATCAATAAATCCGTCTTCTTGCTGACGCTGCTTGTCACTTTTGCACCAAATGCTTCGACTCGTTCTTTGATTTCGGAACGATTATACTCCTCCATTTTACCAGTAATAACCACCGTTTTCCCATTAAAAATTGAATCTTCAGCTGCCTGGCTTTTCTTTTGTCCCAAGTACTCCAGGTTCAAGCCAAGCGCTTTTAATTCTTGAATGAGTTCCAGCACCTGTGGTTTTTCAAAATAGCGCACGACCGAGTCTGCTAGTTTTTCGCCAATCTCATAGATCTCAATCAACTCATCGTATGTGGCCTGGCTGAGGCGTTCCATCGTCTCAAATTCTTGTGATAGCGTTTTGGCTGCTTTCTCTCCTACAAAACGAATGCCAAGTCCGAATAACAGTCGTTCCATGGAGTTATCTTTCGAGGCTTCTATCGCATTCAATAAATTGTCTGCTGATTTTTCGCCCATACGCTCTAATTGAAGCAACGCTTCTTTTTCTAGTTTATATAAATCGGCGATGGTATGAACCAAATCTTCGCGGAAAAGTTGCGCAATCACTTTTTCCCCTAGTCCATCAATATTCATTGCGTTTCGAGACACAAAGTGAATGAGCGCTTCCCTTAGTTGAGCTGGACAGTTAGGATTCAAGCAACGCAAAGCAACCTCTTCCTCAAGATGCTCAAGCTCACTACCACATTCTGGACACGTTTCTGGCATAAAGTATTCCTCTTCATTCCCTGTGCGCTCATCAAACAAAACACGCACGACTTCTGGGATGATATCGCCAGCTTTTTTGATGACGACGGTATCGCCAATGCGAATATCCTTTTCACGGATGAGGTCTTTGTTATGCAAGGACGCTCTTTTGACAGTCGTACCTGCGACTTTAACCGCTTCAAGGACTGCCGTCGGTGTTACTGCTCCCGTTCGGCCGACGCTTAACTCAATGTCAGTAATCTTCGTAATCGCTTCTTCGGCAGGGAATTTGTAGGCAATGGCCCAACGAGGGTTCTTGGCCGTAAAACCAAGTTCTTCTTGCTGGTCGAGATTATCTACCTTGATTACGATTCCATCAATCTCATAATTTAAGTTCTCGCGTGATTCTGTCCACGTGTTTACATAGTCGATGACATCTTCAATGGTCGGGCACTTTTTCCATTCAGGATTCGTCTTAAACCCGAGCTTCTGCATGTATTCCAGGCGTTCGCTATGAGATTCCAGTTCCCCTGCATCCCACTGGCCTACGCCATATAGAAAAATATCTAAGTTACGACTGGCCGCAATTTTCGGATCCAGTTGACGAAGCGAACCTGCTGCCGCGTTACGTGGGTTGGCAAAAGGCTCCTCTTCCGATTCCTCTCTAGCTTCGTTCAATGCAATAAACGATCGATGAGGCATAAACGCTTCGCCACGCACTTCAATCGTTTCTTCTTCCTTAATGCGCAGAGGAATACTTTTAATGGTGCGAAGGTTTTGTGTAATATCTTCCCCAGTCGTACCATCTCCGCGAGTAGCTCCTTGCGTGAATACGCCGTCTTCATAGCGCAAGGAAATAGCGAGGCCATCGATTTTCAACTCACAGACATAGCTCACATCTTCATCGACGCCGACGCCTTCCCGAACCCGACGGTCGAATTCGCGAAGCTCGTCTTCATTGAATGCATTGCCAAGACTGAGCATGGGAATCGTATGCTGCACCTTTTGGAACGCATCCAAAGGCTCCCCTCCCACACGCTGGGAAGGAGAGTCGGATGTTACAAGGTCAGGGTGTTCTTCCTCTAACTTGAGTAATTCCTGCATTTTCATGTCGTATTGATAATCCGATACAGATGGTTGGTCCAATACATGGTATTCATGATTGTATTGTTCCAACTCTTCTCGTAGGGATTTGATTTGCTCGATTGCTTCTTCTCTATTCATGCACTCACCTCAGTTACGCTTTCGATATAGGAGCGAATTTCGCTAGAACACGCTTGACTCCGGTTGGTGCTGGAAATGCGATGTCTAGTTCCATGGAATCGCCCTCTCCTTTTACATTGACGACTGTACCTTCGCCCCATTTCTTATGAGACGCTTTGTCACCTGTTTTCCATTCGAGGCTCTCGCCACCTGTTCCGGCATTCTTCTTCATCGTGGTTGCTTTACGCTTTGGTTGTTCTTGAGATTGTTTTCCATTAGTAAACCCGGACGGAGCTGGATCATTATATCCTCCACTAAACGGCGAACTGCTTTGCTGATTGCTCTTTCCGTCTCGGCCTTCGATTAATTCTTGAGGAATCTCATCGATAAAGCGACTCATTGGATTCATATTTGTTTTACCAAATAGTGTACGCATTTTGGCATGGGTTAAAAATAACTGTTGCTCCGCTCTTGTAATACCTACGTACGCAAGGCGTCGTTCTTCCTCCATCTCTTCTTCGTCCATGAGCGAACGACTATGAGGGAAGATGCTTTCCTCCATTCCGATAAGGAACACAACTGGGAACTCCAGACCTTTGGCAGAGTGAAGGGTCATGAGCGTTACTTTATCATCAGCGAATGGATCATCATCGGCCTGATCAATATCGGCAACGAGTGCTAAATCCGTTAAGAAGCTAATTAAACTCTTATCTTCATTATTCTCTTCAAAGTTTTTTGTAACCGATAGGAATTCGTTAATATTCTCCAAACGACTTTGTGCCTCTAAACTGTTATCCCTTTTCAACATCTCTTCATATTCTGTTTGTTTTAACACATCTTCCACTAAGTCTGTCGCAGATAGGAAATCTTGTTGCTGAGTCCAGTTTTTCACCATTTGGCCAAATTGCTTAAGGGCCGCAGTTGCCTTTTTACTCAGGCCAACAAATTCTACCTCCCCAACTGCTTCATATAGGGAAATATCATGACGAGCGGCATACATTTGCAGATTTTCAAGCGACGTCTTCCCAACACCACGTTTTGGTTCGTTTACGATACGAGAAAAGCTAATGTCGTCATTCGGATTGGCAACCAAACGCAGGTATGCTAACAAGTCTTTGATTTCTTTACGGTCGTAGAACTTTGTACCGCCAATGATTTGATACGGAATGCCCGCTTTCACAAACGTTTCCTCAATCGTACGGGACTGGGCATTGGTACGATATAAAAGCGCGAAATCCTTATAGTTGAACTGCTTGCCGTGAACCATTTCTTCGATCCGATTCGTAACAAACAGTGCTTCATCACGCTCAGATGGCGCCTGGTAATACTGAATGCTCTCCCCATCATCGTTATCGGTCCATAAATTTTTCGGCTTACGGCCTGAGTTTAGTTGAATGACTTCGTTGGCTGCATTCAGAATGCTCTTCGTGGAGCGATAATTTTGCTCAAGCATGATGACCGTTGCACTTGGATAATCTTTCTCAAAAGACATGATATTTTGAATGTCGGCTCCACGCCATTTATAAATCGATTGGTCCGAGTCGCCTACAACACAAAGGTTTTGGTAGCGACTTGCCATTAACTTTACAAGCTGATACTGGGCGTGGTTCGTATCCTGATACTCATCCACGTGAATATACTGGAACCTGCGCTGGTAATACTCCAGCACTTCTGGCAAGCGATCAAATAGCGTTAACGTCTGCATAATCAAATCATCAAAGTCTAGTGATTGATTCTTCCGCAAAGTTTTTTGATACTTTTCATATACCTTTGCAATCTGCTGTTCGTAATGATTGCCGACCGTTTTCGCAAAATCTTCTGCTGTTTTCAACTCGTTTTTGGCACTACTAATCGCACCGAGCATGGCACGAGGATCGTATTGCTTCGGATCAAGATTCAGATCTTTTAGTATTTGTTTAATAACCGAAAGCTGATCCGTAGAGTCTAATATAGAAAAATTACGATCGATTCCGATACGGTCTATATCGCGACGCAATATGCGAACGCACATGGAGTGGAATGTGGAAATCCACATATCATTGGCTTCTGGACCAATAATATCGCGGACACGTTCTTTCATCTCGCGGGCGGCTTTATTCGTAAACGTGATGGCTAGTACATTTCGGGGCGACACATCTTTTTCCCCTAATAAATACGCAATTCGATGGGTAAGTACACGGGTCTTACCACTCCCTGCTCCAGCCATAATTAATAGTGGACCATCTGTCTTTTTCACTGCTTGTTGTTGTTCTTTATTCAAACCTTTTAGTAAGTCATTCGCTAACGGGCTCAAAGGAGACACCTTCCTTTACTCTCGTTCTTTTACGGCCTTGACCGTTTTGAGTGCTGCTTTCTTATTTTCATATATTAAGTTTCCAACGATAACAACATCGGCATACGCCTTCATTTCTTTCGCTTGTTCCTTAGACTGGATTCCGCCACCGTAAAAGAGTAGCGTGTCTTTTAGGGCATGGCTTACTTTTTCAACAAGCTCAGGATTGCCATAAGTTCCACTGTATTCCATATAAAAAATCGGCAGCTTAAACATATTCTCTGCCATTTGTGCGTACGCCACTACATCTTCGTCATCAGGCATATCGCATTCCGTTCGTTGATAAGCCTTCGCTTCAGGGTTTAAAATACAATACCCTTCTACCATGATTTCATCCCAGTTCATGATCTCGCCGTATTCTTTAACAGCCTGGTGATGAAGATCCATCACCCATTTCTTGTCCGTACTATTTAATACCGTAGGGACAAAATAGTAATCATAACCAGGAGTGATCGATTCTAAATTGGAAATTTCTAAAATAACTGGGACGGTATAGCGACGAATGCTAGCTAGTAATGACAATACTTGATCTAGCGTAACACCATCTGTACCCCCAACCATAATCGCGTCTGTTCCTGATTCGCATATGTCTTCTAAATCTTTATCAGATATCTCTTTATTGGGATCAAGCTTAAACACGTGCTCCCATTGGTTCATATCATACATGTGTGATCCTCCGTTTTCGTTTTCCATCTATACATTATACCAAAAATCGACACGTCATATGAACGGGAAGTTGTTGTTTTTAGGCTGGACTTGTGAATCAATATCCGCTATGCTACTATTAATAAGCAAATTAATATTGATCATATGATGACGGAAAAATAGTACTTCCCCCCTCTTCACCCAAGCGATCTAGGGATGGTGAAAGCCTAGAGAACGGAGGAAGGAAACGGCATTCCCGAATATGCACACATAAAGTGGATGCATAAAAGCATCAATCAGGGTGGAACCGCGGGTAAAAACTCTCGTCCCTGGGATTAGAATTAGTCCCAGTGGCGGGAGTTTTTTCTGTCTCAAGGGGCTACAAATTGTTGGAAACAAAAGGAGGAAATACTTATGTCAAGCAGTATGGAGCAACTAGTATCACATGCAAAGCATCGTGGATTTATCTTTCAAGGTTCTGAAATTTACGGAGGACTAGCGAACACATGGGATTATGGTCCACTTGGTGTTGAGCTAAAGAATAACTTAAAGCGTGCATGGTGGCAAAAATTCATCCAAGAAAATCCGATGAACGTTGGATTGGATGCAGCTATTTTAATGAATCCAAAAACATGGGAAGCATCTGGTCACCTGGGCAACTTTAATGACCCAATGATCGACTGTAAAGACTGTAAATCTCGTCACCGTGCTGACAAATTAATTGAAAACAAACTAGAAGCTGAAGGCAACGAGATGATTGTCGATGGCCTTCCATTTGATGAAATGAGAAAGCTAATCGACGAGCATGATATCGCTTGTCCAACATGTGGAGCGCAAAACTTCACAGGTATCCGTCAGTTCAACCTGATGTTCAAAACGCATCAAGGTGTAACCGAGGATTCAACCGATGAAATTTTCCTACGTCCAGAAACAGCACAAGGGATTTTTGTAAACTTCAAAAACGTACAGCGTTCCATGCGTAAGAAACTTCCATTTGGTATCGGCCAAATCGGAAAAAGCTTCCGTAACGAGATCACGCCAGGTAACTTCATCTTCCGTACACGTGAATTCGAACAAATGGAAATGGAATTCTTCTGTAAGCCTGGTGAAGAGCTTGAATGGTATGAATACTGGAAGAATTTCTGCCACAGCTGGTTAACCTCTCTAGGCATCACGGAGGAAAACCTTCGCTTACGCGAGCATGAGTCTGATGAGTTGTCTCACTACAGTAACGCGACAACAGACATCGAATATAAATTCCCAATGGGATGGGGCGAGCTGTGGGGCATTGCGTCTCGTACGAACTTTGACCTTACCCAGCATGCGGAACATTCTGGCGAGGACTTCCAATATATCGATCAAGAAAACAACGACCGCTATATTCCATATGTCATCGAGCCTGCTCTAGGTGCAGACCGCCTGGCGCTATCGTTCCTAGCTGATGCTTATCAGGAAGAAGAGCTTGAAGATGGGTCTTCTCGTACTGTTATGAAGTTCCACCCTGCTGTCGCACCATACAAAGCAGCCGTGTTCCCACTTTCCAAGAAGCTTGGCGAGCAAGCGAAAGAAGTATTTGCTGACTTAAGCAAGCATTTCATGGTCGATTATGACGATGCTGGCTCTATCGGTAAACGCTACCGCCGCCACGACGAAATCGGAACACCATTCTGCATTACGTATGACTTCGACTCAGAGGAAGACGGTCAAGTAACCGTACGGGACCGTGACACAATGGAGCAGAAACGTATGAACATCTCTGAATTGCGCAGCTTTTTAGAGGGGAAAATAGATTATTAATGGTGTGAAGGATGCCCAATCTTAGGATTGGGCATTTTTTGTGCTGTGATGCGCGGATGCAGGGGTGCGGTGCGGGTGGGCGGGGTTCGGAGCATTTTTTGGGATTTGCGAGCAGAATTTTGATTTTCGGAGCAACTTTTTCGATTTCCGAGCAAAATTGCAGATTTCGGATCATATTTTCAAATTTGCGAGCAACCCCCATTCCCCGAGCCCCTCAATCTCCGCAGCAGCCCCATGCACCCCACCAAAGCACACTAAAAAAACCCCCGCTCAACTGAGCAGGGGCCTCTCTTATTCTTGTTCATTTTCTGCAACACGGTCTAGCGCCATCACATAAGCATCATTTCCATAATTCAAGCAACGCTTCACACGGGAGATGGTTGCCGTAGATGCTCCTGTGTCTTCCTCAATTTTATGGTACGTATGGCCATCACGGAGCATGCGCGCAACTTCTAAGCGCTGGGCCAACGATTGCACTTCGTTCATAGTTGCTAGGTCATCGAAAAATTCATAGCATTCTTCGACTGTTTCTAAAGATAGAATGGCTTTAAATAGTTGGTCTAGTTCCTTTCCGCGTAACTTATCAATTTGCATCTTGGACACTCCTTTTGTCTATTGCGCACTCATGTTTACGGATTGTTGGATCCCAGGACGTTCTGGAACAATGTTCACCCACGTTTTCCCTGGAACAAATCCTAGCTTCTTACCATCCTTGTATGGCAGAATTCGTCCGTTTACATTTTTCCATTGAACTTCTTGCATTTTCCCTCTTTGTAGTAAATACCCGCTACCCCCGGAGTCTAAATCTACTGCTCGGCGGCCGACGTTATCAATAATTTCGTGACCTGTTTCGACGATAAATACATTATCAACCGTCATCGGTTCTTCCGTTTCTCTGTCGATGGTTTTATCCCCGTCACTGTATCTCACGTATTTTTTAGAAGTTTTGTCATACTTATAGGTAACTGTCTCTTGTGGTGTAGTAGAGTATGTGATTTTCACATCTGTTGCTGTCTCTCCACTTAAGCCTTCCACCTCTTGGTCACTTAGAAAAGGAAGGGGCTTATGATTTTTCTCGACTTCCATCCCTTTGGCTTCGGCTGTCTTATATACTCCATCCATTTGGAGATAGGAGTTATGTGGAGGATTTCGGAAACTTTCTCGTTTAAAAAGCGTTCCATTATCGTCATAATACATCCCATTTAAATGGTCAATCCAACCTTGCTTAAGTTGATTCTCAATATATGTAGCCGCTCCATGATAAAGGTAAAGTGCGTTGTAGCCTTTAGCAATATTAATATAGTATTCCCTAGCACTTCGCACAGGACCTACTACATCCGGCATGTCACTATGGAAAAAAGCTACGAATCGAGTGATTTGGCCTTCAGCTAACACTTCATAGACCATATCTGCCTTCGTTAACCCCGTTTGTGGTTGGGCAAAAGAGTGATTGTTCACCATTACCGCCACAATCCGGTCATCTACATCTTCATTTGTAGGCTCGCCTGTTAGCGGGTACATATTTTGATATACTGGCTCTTGTTTTTGCTTTTCTTCTTTCGTATTTCCCCCATCCTCTTCCTTTTGCACGTTAGTCTCATCTCGGTCGATTGTTTCTACATTTTGTGCTTCTCTAGAAGAATTATCTGCGCATGCAGCTAATATAAGTGGAAAAGCTAGAAGAAATAGTAAGATTAGACGTTTATACATCATACCTACACCCTTCTTTTCACAACTATTTCTTTAACCTATTTCATATTTTAACGCATTATTGCAGGAAAGAGTACCTCTTTCTTTTTCACATCCATAATTCCTTTTGGTGTAATTCGGATAAATGGTAAGTGGGTAGAAGATAGAAACAACAACGTATAAACTGGATCATCAAAAGGAAATCCATGTTCTGATAGCAACTTTTTCAGTTCTTTTTCCTTTTCTATCAGTTGACCCATTGGTTTTTCAGACATCATACCTGCAATATGCAATGGAAGCTCAAAAATGATCTCGCCATCATGTGCGAGTACAATCCCTCCTCCTAGTTCCTTCATCCGCTGAAAGGCAAGTTTCATATCTTGCTTACGTTTCCCAATTAAAACGAGGTCCCCCGTATTAGAATAGGAGCTCACCAACGCTCCTAAGGATGTTGTGAATCCTTTCAACATTGAATTGACTTTCCATTTGCCGTCCCGATCGACTAGCATTAAGAACGCTTCATCCTCTGTGCTTACCTCATTAGATGCCAGTTCAACTTGAACAGGATATGGTTTTAAAATGACGTCATTCACCATTTCAAGCCCAAGTGGTAATGAAAATTGAAAGTCCTTATCGTCCATTTCCCAATCCAATTCTAACGGACCCATTTCGTGTTGGCTCCAATCAAATGTGTCAGCCTCATCTATTGATTGTCCGTCCCGCTTCACCCATTTCCCTTTTGCAATAACAGAGTGAGGGGTTGGTTCGTCCTTGGCATTCAGAAAATTAATATGCGCTACACGGCCTGGACCAATGCTACCAATACGGTGTTCCATTCCAAAGTATTTGGCTGCATTAAAGGAAGCCATTCGATATGCTTCTACCTCAGAGATGCCGTTCTCTAATGCAATTTCGATACAACGGTCCATAATTCCTTGTTCATAAAAAGAAGGAGTGCTTCCATCGGTGGTCATCATAATTTGATCATAATGATCAATGCCTAATTCGTTCATTTCCTTAATGATTTGTGGAAGATCCGGTCTGATGGAAGAATAACGCAAGGCAACGTTATATCCTAAGCTAAGCCGATTAAACACTTCTTCCCCTGTCATGGCTTCATGGTCGCCATCAGTTCCAAGCAGTTTCATCTTCGTTAAGGTTTTCACAGAAGCACCCGGAAAATGTCCCTCCACCGGTTTGCGGGCTCGTTTTGTTTCTTGCATCCAGTGTAAAACACGGTCATCATCCTTTAAAACACTTGGCCAAGACGTGAGTTCGCCTCCTTGTAAAACGGCGTCATGCTCAAGCCACGAAAGGACTTGTTCTTCTTTAATAAATGTATCTTCGTCTTGCAAGGCAGATTGAGAATCAAATCGACTCCACCAGTATAGGGACACAGGTAAATCATTTAGGTCTTCCAATAAAGAAAACGCTTTCTTAGTTTCCAATAAAAAAAGCAACACTAGGTTGTCATTAATTAAGGTAGTTGTACCTGTTTGCGATGCATATTGAGCGAATCGATGGGGATTATATAACTGAAATGGATGGACATGAGGTTCGATGTAACCCGGGACCAAATACTGGTCAGAGCAATCCACAAACTCTGTTGTATCGTTCTGTTCAGGAAGTTTGTCTCCAACATACACAATGCGATCCTCATAAATCCAAATATGAGCCTGCATCCATCGTTTCATGTATACGTTCAAATACGTTGCATTAGTTAATACGATTGTTGGCAGCACGTGACCGTCTACTACAGCGACATGTTCACGTAGCTGTCGGTTGCGCCATCTATAACGGTGTTCGTTCATCGTGTAGTCCTCCATTGCTTTTTTTCTAGTTTAACACATCAGCGCAGTTTGCTGCATTAACGTTTTGAAGGGAATGTGAAAAAATGGTACGTCAAAATATCGGCATCATCAATGCCATGATTCGAATTACGGTAGGCTTAACGATGCTTTGCTACAGCACAGCTAAAATGGTGCGGAGACCGTGGCGCCAAGGTCACTGGTTCATGATCATGCTTGCCTCCATGAAAGTTGCAGAGGGAATTGTGAGATACTGCCCTCTAACAGCTGTAGGCGAAAGCATGATGAATTCTGAAGACGAGGAAAACGAGGAAGAGCAAGAGAGTTATTTTAATCCCTCTTAGTAGGAGTGGCGGTTAGCTGGGACTCTTACTGCTTAAAACTGACAGATTTGCTGCAAACGGGCGGATATCCACTAACACCACCACACCCTGGTATTAAAACAAACACGCCCGGTCCTCGAACCGGGCGCATCTATAAGGAGGAATAACCATTGAATGAATTGAACATCACGGAGTACTTAACTGATATGACTTTTGTAATTGCTACGATTATTGGAAGTATTGTGGCTATAGCGTTTATTTATATTCACAAGAAGCGGAAGAGTTAAGGGCTTTATGCGCTATATCTTGTCGGTAAAAGAATGCGTCTTCTTCGATCGATACGGATGAAAATGTGTTATAAACTTTGGCCACAGCATCTTTCAATGAAGTAGCCAATGCTCCAACGAGCAGGACTCTCCCCCCATTGGATACTAGCCTGTCTTCATGCCTGCTCACACCTGCATAATTGATGAATTGGCCTTCCTTATTATGAGGTAGTTCCGGTACAAGGTTTCCCTTTTCATAGGGGCCTGGATAGCCTTCAGATGCAAGCACTACACCTGCGCAATAGTCCTCTTTCCAACGAAGTTGCGGGTCTTTACCTGCCAAAACATCCTCGATGACCTGCAGAAGATCATTCTCCAAGAGAGGTAGCACTACCTGTGTTTCTGGATCTCCGAAACGCGCATTGAATTCAATGACTTTAGGTCCTTCCTTTGTTTTAATACATCCCGCATATAAAATCCCCGTAAAGGAACGTCCCTCCTGTACAAGCGCCTTAGCTGTAGGCTTTAGAATGGTCTCTATAGCTTGCTTTATATAAACTTCAGAAAGAGATGGCACTGGCGCATAAGCCCCCATCCCACCTGTATTCGGTCCTTGATCACCATCAAGTGCTCGTTTGTGGTCTTGAGCAGGAATCATCGGATAGACCTTTTCTCCACTCACAAACGCCATCAATGAAAATTCTTCTCCATCCAAAAACTCTTCCACCACTACTTGAGAACCAGCTGCACCAAATTGTTCATCTTCCATCATCGAATCGATGGCTTGAAAGGCTTCTTCTTGCGTCATGGCTACAGTTACACCTTTTCCAGCAGCTAAACCATCTGCCTTCACTACGATGGGAGCACCTTTCTCAATCACATAATCTTTCGCTTGAACCGTTGATGTACAGGTTTGGTAGGAAGCAGTTGGAATAGCGTAATTCTCCATCAAGGTTTTCGCGTAGGCCTTGCTTCCTTCGATGAGAGCTGCTTCCTTTGTAGGACCAAATACAGCAAGTCCAGCCTTTTGAAAAGCATTAACCACACCATCTAAAAGAGGAAGCTCAGGCCCAACAATCGTTAGGCCAACTTGTTGCTCCTTTGCAAAATTCACTAACTTTACAGGGTCTGTCGCTGAAATTGGCACGAATTCTGCTTCGGTCATACCTTTATTCCCAGGAGCTACATAAACGGTTTGAACCTTGTTACTTTTCGATAAAGCTTGCACGATACTATGCTCTCGGCCTCCGCCTCCAACAACAAGAATATTCATTTTATCGCTCCCTTTTATTTAGTGTTTAAAGTGACGCATACCCGTAAACACCATTGCAATGCCATGCTGATTACATGCATCTATAGAATCTTGATCGCGCTTAGAGCCACCTGGTTGGATAATCGTAGTCACTCCGGCTTTTGCTGCTTCTTCCACCGTGTCCGGCATAGGGAAGAATGCGTCGCTTGCTAGCGCGGCACCGTTGCTATGATCCCCTGCTTGTTCAAAGGCGATTTTGGCAGCACCTACACGATTCATTTGTCCAGCACCTACACCAACCGTTTGATTCCCTTTCGCTACGACAATCGCATTGGATTTCACATGCTTTACAACTTTCCAAGCAAGCTTCAAGTCTTCCCATTCTTGTTCTGTCGGCTGACGATCGGTTGGAACAGAAGTCGTGACGTCGTCTAGTGTACCTTGGTCAACATCCTGTACAAGTAATCCTCCACGTACGGTAGCAAGTTGTTGGTCAGATGTTTTTTCTTTTTCCATATCCACTTTAAGCAGGCGCAAGTTCTTCTTTTGGGTTAAGACATTAAGGGCTTCCTGTGAGAAAGATGGCGCAATGATAATCTCTAAGAAAATCTCCTTCATTTTTGCTGCAGTAGCCTCATCTACTTCACGATTCACGGCAACGATTCCACCAAAAATCGATACAGGGTCCCCTGCATAAGCACGCTCATACGCGCTGAGTAGATCATCCGCCACACCAACGCCACAAGGATTCATATGCTTCACTGCAATCGCTGCTGGTTCTGTAAAGTCAAGCACCATCGAAAGCGCTGCATTCGCATCTTGGATATTATTAAAAGATAATTCCTTACCGTTCAATTGTTCTGCGTGAGCAAGAGAGACTCCCTTATACAATGGATCTTGATAAAAAGCTGCCTGTTGGTGCGGATTCTCTCCATAACGTAAGGACTGAACTTTTTCATACGTTTTCGTCAATTGCGCAGGAGTTTCCTCTTCAATGGCTTCTGCAAAATAATTGGCAATGTGAGCATCATAGCTTGCTGTGTGCTGAAACACTTTCGCTGCTAGTTGCTTTTTGTAGGAAACAGGCACATCGCCTTCTTGTAAATAAGAGAGCACTTCACTGTAGGTTTCTGGTTGCACGACAACCGTTACATGTTCGAAGTTTTTCGCAGCTGCACGAAGCATCGTAGGTCCACCGATGTCGATGTTCTCAATTGCCTCAGCCTCTGTAATGCCTTCTTTTGCGATGGTTTCTTTGAATGGATATAAGTTCACAACCACTAAGTCTATCCCTGTTATCCCAAGCTCTTCTAGTTGTTGAATGTGATCTTGGTTTGTCTTTTGAGCCAACAGGCCGGCATGTATATGAGGGTGAAGTGTCTTCACTCTGCCTTGTAAAATTTCCGGAAATTCGGTTACGTCAGAAATGCCTGTTACGGTAACACCCGCTTCCTCTAGCGTACGTTTTGTGCCACCAGTAGAGACAAGCTCATAACCGAGTTGGTTTAGTTGGGTAGCAAATTCTACAATACCTTCTTTATTCGATACACTTAGTAGTGCGCGCTTTGTCTGAGCCACGTTAGATCTCTCCTTCTACAAATTGTTGAATAACTGCTGGATAGAGTCGGTGCTCTATCTGTTGGATTTTTTTCTGTAAGGATTGGGCATCGTCTGTAGTTTGGATTCGAACAACCTCTTGTTCTATAATCGGCCCAGTATCCATTCCTTCATCAACGAGGTGAACGGTAACCCCCGTTACTTTCACATTCGCTTCCATCGCTTGTTCCACTGCATCTTTACCAGGAAAAGCTGGTAGTAGGGAGGGATGGATATTCATAATTCGACCTTCATACGCTTTCAATAGTGTTGAACCAACCAGACGCATATACCCAGCTAAGGCAATAAGTTCAACATCCGCTTCTTGTAACATTCGAACAATTTCAGCTTCAAAATCAGCTTTCTGTTCATAATCACGTGGGCGGAAGCAAAACACGGAGATACCTAGCGCTTGAGCTTTTTCCTTCACAGGTGCATGCTCTCGATCACAAACGAGCACTTTCACCTGACAAGGGAGACGTCCCGCTAACGCTTCTTCTGCGATTGCTTCAAAATTTGACCCACTTCCAGAGGCAAACACGGCAATGTTCGTTAAGCCATTACTCATCGGTACGTCACACCTTGCCCTTCTATGACAGTTCCAATCGTATAAGCCTCTTCCCCTGCATGCTGAACCGCAGTTATAGTAGCATCTACGTCCTCAGGTGCTACAGCTAGGACCATGCCAATTCCCATGTTAAAAATACTCATCATGTCTTGTTTCTCCATACCAACGATATCACTTAAGAAGGTAAATATCGACGGTACTGGCCAGCTACCTTGTTCAACCTGGGCTCCAAATGCATCACCAAACATGCGTGGGATATTTTCTTCAAATCCTCCACCAGTAATATGGGAAATAGCTTTGATGGTAACGTGTTGCTGTACTTCTTGAATCGCTTTTGCATAGAGTTTCGTCGGGGTTAACAGAACGTCTCCTAAAGATTGATCAAACGTTTGATCAAGACCTTTATATTGCGCTTGTAAGTCCAATCCATATTCCTCGATCCACTTACGAACTAATGAAAATCCATTGGAATGTATCCCACTCGACGAAAGTCCAATCAAAACATCACCAGTGTTTACTTCTTTTCCCGTAATGAGTTGCTCTTTCTCGGCTACTCCAACAACAAACCCAGCTAGGTCATACTCTTCTTCTTTATACATACCAGGCATCTCGGCTGTTTCCCCGCCAATTAATGCGCAACCGGACTGTTCACATCCGTCCGCAATCCCTTTGACAATGGCCTCAATGCGTTCAGGTTCATTTTTACCACAAGCAATGTAGTCTTGAAAAAATAACGGCTCTGCCCCTTGAGCAACAATATCGTTCACACACATGGCGACTGCATCGACGCCAATCGTATCGTGACGATTCATCTCAAAAGCGAGTTTTAACTTGGTGCCAACCCCATCCGTACCAGAGATAAGGACAGGTTCCTTGTAGGATAGCATGGAAAAATCGAACATGCCACCAAAGCTTCCCAATCCTCCCATGACTTCACGGCGATGGGTCCGCTTCACATGATCTTTCATTTGATCGACAGCCTGATACCCTGCTTCTACATCAACGCCGGCCTGTTTATAATGATCACGCATGCTTACACCTCCTTATCGTGTGGATGCAATGTGTTTGGGAAAATTTCCGTTGGATAAGATCCCGTAAAGCATGCCTGACAATGGCCATGCTTAATCGATTCTTCTTTTTTCCCAATCGCTGTTTCCAGCCCATCAACAGATAGATAAGCTAAGCTGTCTGCTTCAATCAATTCTTGAATTTCATCCACGTTGTGAGTGCCTGCAATCAACTCAGACGTCGTGGAGGTGTCAATACCATAATAACAAGGGTTCTTGATAGGCGGGGCACCAATTCGAACATGGACTTCTAAAGCGCCAGCTTCTTTTAACATGCGGACAATACGTCGACTCGTCGTCCCGCGCACGATGGAATCATCGACCATCACGACACGCTTTCCTTCCACAATGCCTCTAACAGCAGACAATTTCATTTTCACACCTTGTTCTCGTAGCTCTTGAGAAGGCTGAATAAACGTCCTGCCTACATAGCGATTCTTAATGAGTCCTAGCTCATAAGGGATACCGGTTTCCTCAGCAAACCCAATCGCTGCAGAAATACTAGAATCCGGAACACCTGTCACGATATCAGCATCGATTGGAGCTTCCTGCGCTAATTGTTTCCCCATGCGCTTACGAGAGGAGTGAACATTGATGCCATCGATATTGCTATCTGGACGAGAAAAATAGACATACTCCATCGAACACGTTGTACGTTGAATTGGTGCTGAAAATCTGTCCGCGTGAATGCCTTCCTCGTTTATCATCAGCATCTCCCCTGGTTCTACGTCGCGGATATATTCTGCTCCGACTACATCAAAGGCACATGTCTCAGAGGACACCATATAGGCATCTCCCATTTGACCGATGGAAAGAGGGCGTAATCCTCTCGGGTCTTGGGCTACAAACAGTTGGTCTTCTGTCATAATCACTAGCGCATAAGCACCTTTCAGCATCGATAAAGCTTGCTTGATGCGGTCATTCAATGGAAGGTTGCCACTACGTTTGATTAAGTGAGCAATTACCTCTGTGTCTGATGTCGTTTGTAAAATACTCCCTTGTGCCTCTAGTTGACTTTTTAACGCCTGGGCATTAACTAAATTTCCATTATGAGCAAGGGCAAGACCACCAGATTGGGAACGGAATAGAAGGGGCTGGACATTATCATAGCCCCCGTCCCCCTGTGTGGCATAGCGTACATGGCCAAGCGCTGCGTGACCATGCAAACGATCGAAATTCTTCTCTTGAAAAACTTCTGTAATCAATCCAAGTCCCTTTTCCAAGTGCAAGTGCTCCCCATCAGAGGCCACAATTCCTGCACCTTCTTGTCCTCTATGTTGTAAGCTATGCAAGCCATAATAAGTGATTTGCGCGGCATCCTCATGCCCCCAAACGGCAAATACACCACATTCTTCATTTAATCCTTTGATTTCAGCTGGCATGGAATCGCCTCCCTCCAGGCTGCCTTTATATCTTTTGTTGATAAGGATACAACCTGTTGTTCGTTTAAGTGAATGGACATTGTTTCCGTTTCATTTACAACTCCTATATGGCGTGCATCTGTTAGGAGATTTTCAAACTCATACCTCTTTGCTTGAGGAACAGAGACAATAAATCTAGATTGGCTTTCACTAAATAGCTCGGTTGTTGCTTCTCCTTCCAGGTGTACATCACAACCTAACTCGTTATCGAATAGACACTCCGCAAGCGCCACGGCCAATCCACCTTCTGCTACATCATGGGCAGAATGAACATAGCCACTTTGAATCGCTTCCAGCAGTTGCGTTTGTCGTGTTTGTTCTACTTCCATATTAATGCTTGGAGGCGTACCGAAGTACTCCCCTTCGAGCACCTTCTGAAGTTCGCTCCCCCCAAATTCTGGAGATGCATCGCCAACTACATAGATGGCATCACCTGTAGTAGTGAATCCTTGGCGGGTAGTGTGGTTTACATCATCAATCAGACCAACCATGCCAACAACTGGTGTTGGATAAATCGATTGATTGTTGGAACCATTATAGAGAGAAACATTTCCACTGATGACAGGTGTGGTAAGGCTGGAACATGCTTCACTCATTCCTTCTACTGTCTTCTCCATTTGCCAGTAGTTCTCCGGAATATCTGGACTTCCAAAGTTCAAACAATCGGTTAGGGCTAATGGCTTCCCTCCGGAGCACACGATGTTACGCGCCGCTTCCGCAACAGCAATTTTTCCACCTACGCTAGGATCTAGATAGATATATCGAGAGTTACAATCCGTTGTCATGGCAATGGCTTTGTTCGTTTCTCGAATACGAAGCACAGCAGCATCAGAACCAGGTGTAACAACCGTATTTGTCCCAACCATCGTGTCATACTGGTCATATACCCATTCTTTACTTGCGATGGTGGACTGTTGTAGAAGCTTCACAATCATGTCTTCTGCATTTTCTACATGGGGAAGGTAAGATGCTTGTTGTTGAAACGCTGTGTAATAGTCAGGCTGTCTTGAATCTTGATAGTAAACAGGAGCTTCCTCTGCCAGGGCATCAACCGGAACCTCTGCTACCGTTTCATCCTGAAAACGTAAACGAAGTACTTGATCATCAATGACTTCCCCTATCGTACTAGCACTAAGACCGTATTTTTGCACAATTGCTTCTATCTCTGTCTCGCGACCTTTTTCAACGATTAACAGCATTCGCTCCTGAGATTCAGAGAGCATCAGTTCATATGGCGTCATGTTTTGTTCGCGCTGTGGAACATCATCCATGATCATTTCAATTCCTGTACCAGATTTACTAGCCATCTCACTCGCAGATGACGTTAATCCAGCTGCGCCCATGTCTTGCATGCCTACAAGGGCATCACATTGCGTAATCTCTAAGCATGCTTCAATCAAAAGTTTCTCCATGAACGGGTCCCCGACTTGGACAGATGGACGTTTACTAGCTGACTCATCAGACAACTCTTCAGAGGCAAACGTAGCCCCATGGATGCCGTCACGACCAGTTGGTGCGCCTACATACATAACAGAGTTGCCGAGACCAGTGGCAATTCCTTTTTGTATGTCTTTTTGATCAATAAGACCAACACACATCGCATTCACTAAAGGATTGCCTTCATAGCAAGAATCAAATTGCACTTCTCCACCTACAGTAGGTACGCCAACGCAATTTCCGTAACCAGAAATGCCATGGACCACTTCACGGAAAAGGTATTTCACACGTTCAGACGTTAACTCGCCAAAACGGAGGGAATTCAACAATCCAATCGGACGAGCACCCATGGAAAAGACATCGCGCAAAATGCCTCCAACACCTGTAGCCGCCCCTTGATAAGGCTCGATTGCTGATGGATGGTTATGACTTTCGATTTTAAATACAACCGCTTTGTCATCCCCAATATCAATGATTCCCGCTCCTTCTCCAGGACCTTGCAGCACATGAGGTGCCTTGGTAGGGAATTTTTTCAAAAGAGGCCTCGAGTTTTTGTAGCTACAGTGTTCTGACCACATAACCGAAAACAAACCTGTTTCCGTATAATTCGGACTTCTTCCTAGAATCGTTTTAATGGAAGCAAACTCCCCGTCTGTTAATCCCATCTCTTTGTAAAGTTGGTCTTGGTCGATTTTCTCTGGGCTGATCTCAAGTGTTGAGTACATGTGCTTCCCTCCAATTGGTCAAAATAGATTGAAAGATTTTCAGTCCATCTGTAGAACCTAGTAATGCTTCTACCGCTCGTTCCGGGTGTGGCATCATCCCAAGGACATTTCCTTGTTCATTACAAATCCCTGCTATATCATGGACCGAACCATTCGGATTGGATGGGTACGTAAAGACGATTTGATCATGCTCCACAAGCGATTGATAGGTAGCATCATCGCAGTAGTAATTGCCATCTCCATGAGCAATCGGTAGAATAATATCTTCCTTCTGATCGAACGCATTCGTAAATAGCGTGTCATTCTGTTCCACACGGACCGGGATGTTTCGACAGATAAACGAGAGGTTCTCATTTGCAAGCATCGCACCTGGTAACAACCCAGCTTCTAATAGGATTTGAAACCCATTGCAAACACCTAGTACTGGTTTTCCTTTTCCCGCTTCCTCCTTTACAGCTCTCATGATAGGAGAGGTAGAGCTCATAGCACCGGACCGTAGATAATCTCCATAAGAGAAACCACCTGGAAGTAGAATGGCATCATAGGAAGACAAATCGGATTCGGAATGCCATACGAAATGAGCTTCTTCCTGCAACGCATCCGTAATTGCGTACAACATATCACGGTCACAATTGGACCCTGGAAAAACGATGACAGCGAATTTCACTAGCGAACAGCCTCCTCGATTTCGTATTGATACTCTTCAATGACTGGATTAGCTAACAGTTCATCACACATTTTGTTGATCCGCTCCTCTAGCTGTTCATGCTGTTCGACAAATAACTCAATATATTTCCCAACCCGTACTTCTTCTACTTCTTGATAGGATAAAGATCTAAGAGACTGTTGAATCGCCTTCCCTTGTGGGTCTAATACCCCTTCTTTTAACGTTACATATACCTTCACTTTATACATGTACATTCTCCTCCATTCGTTTCCAGATCGTGTCATAGATTTCAACTAAATCTTCGATATCATTTCGGAAAACATCCTTATCCATCTTGCGATCAGTCTCTTCCTCCCATAACCTGCACGTATCAGGAGAGATTTCATCTGACAACACAATACTGCCATCATGTAAACGTCCAAATTCTAGCTTGAAATCTACTAGCTTCACACCTATTTTGTCGTACATCGCTTGTAAATGGTTGTTGATGTTTCTAGCTTGTTCCTTGATAAACTCCAGTTCTCCCTCGCTGATTCCAGTTATATGTTTGGCATGATCATCATTCATTAGAGGATCATTGAGGGCATCCTCTTTGTAATAAAGCTCCACAAGAGGCTCCTGGAAAACCTCTCCTTCTGTGATACCCAGGCGTTTTGTCAGGCTACCTGTAGCTATGTTTCGAACCACTACTTCAATTGGGATAATACGAGTTTGATAGACGAGCTGCTCTGTATCCGATAAGGCTTGAATAAAATGAGAAGCTATCCCTTTTTCATGTAGATATTGAAAAATATGAGAGGATATCAGATTGTTTAATCGACCCTTGCCTCGAAAAATCTTATGCTTCTCTCCATTAAAGGCTGTCGCATCATCTTTATACTCCAGAATCAGCTGAAATTCTTCCCCTAAAACCGAATAAACCTTCTTTGCTTTCCCTTCGTATAACAACGCACTCTTCATGCCTTACCCTCCTCTATTACTAGTGTGCTGAACAAGTTGCAGCAATGCATCTACATCCGTTCCTACCACGGTCGTATGACCTAGCTTTCTTTTTGGCTTCACACCATCTTTACCATATAAATGAACATGCTTTCCTTTAAAAGCTGTACCGTCTTCCAAGTAAGGTTCGATTTCATGACCCAGGATGTTCGTCATCACCGCTGCATAAGGGGCTTGAACATCTAGAAGTGGTAATCCACAAATGGCTCGAACATGCTGACCAAATTGAGAAACATTACAAGCTTCTATCGTGTAATGACCTGAGTTATGAGGTCTAGGGGCCATTTCATTTACATACACCTCATCCCCTACAACAAACATCTCAAAAGCAAACGTGCCTAAAAATTGCAATCGATCTGCAATAGACTGTGCTGCTTCCTTGGCTTGATCAATGATAGGTGCACTCACTCGTGCAGGCGCAATGCTTTGACGCAGGATGTGATCTTCATGGATGTTTTCCGGGACCGGAAACATCGTAAGGTCTCCATCGATGCCTCTTGTCATGACTACGGAAATCTCCATATCAAATGGAAGCCAAGCTTCTACTACGCAAGGTGGATTGTTACGGAGAATGTCTTCCGCTTCCTGAAGATCCTCCACTGATTCAAGCTTCTGCTGGCCTTTTCCGTCATACCCACCTCGCGTTGTTTTGATAACGCATGGATATCCAAGTTGTGTAACAGCTTCATGCAATTCAGGTACAGTTTCTACTAAACGATATGGAGCCACAGCAACACCCGCTTCTGTTAACAAGAGCTTTTCATTACCACGGTCCTGCGTAACCTTTAATGCATATGATCCTTGCGGGAGTTTAGCGCGTTTTTCTAGTTCATTGGCAAGCTCTAAATCTACATTTTCAAATTCATAGGTAATGACGTCCGCAATATCCGTTAAGCGAATAGCCGCTTCCACATCATCTAACGCAGCTTGGATATGCTCATCTGCCACTTGTGCGCATGGAGCATTAGGAGATGGGTCCAATACAGCAATGCGATAGCCCATTTGCTTGGCTTCCATCGCCATCATTTTTCCTAGCTGACCACCACCTAAGATCCCAATCGTTTTCCCTGGAAAAAGACTATGACTCATGTAATTGCCCCCTCATCCCTTCAACATGATTCTTCAATTCTTGTTTATAGACTGCTAATTTTTCAGCAATTTCATTATCAAATGCCCCTATCATCTCAGCAGCTAAAATCCCTGCATTCTTAGCACCAGAAGCCCCGATTGCTACCGTAGCTACTGGAACTCCTCCAGGCATTTGTACAATGGATAATAGCGAATCATATCCATCTAACTTAGAGGAAACTGGCACGCCAATCACTGGTAACGTTGTTTTCGATGCGAGCATCCCCGGTAAGTGAGCCGCTCCGCCTGCACCAGCGATAATAACCTTCAAACCTTTTTCCCGTGCAGATTCTGCGAATTGAAACATATCGTCTGGGGTTCGATGAGCAGATAGAATCTCTTTTTCATACTCGATTCCAAAGTGATCCAACATGTCACATGTAGACTTCATTGTTTCCCAATCTGACAAGCTTCCCATCACTACTCCAACCATTGCCATACCTCATCACCTCACCAATTATTTTGAAAAACTTCCTATTATATAGAAGAAAAGCGCAAGCGCCCTGATAGCGACGTAAAAACTGCTGCCCACAGGATGTGGGTTGGTTCGATGTTGCTGCACGATGCAGCGAACTTAATCGAACTTCCTTGAGATAAAGGAAACACGGAGAGCGGTAGCGATCCGATGTTGACTTATCGTAAGGAGGAGCAGGAAGTTTGCTAGGCGCTGGAGTTAGACACATAAGCGCCAGAACTTATCCTCTTACTTTGTAAATAAAAAAGCGCCTATACCTTGCTCTCACTAAGAGAGAAGATATAGGCGCATCCCGTAAAAGGTCTCCCCCTACCTATTAAAAGATAGAGGTCCCCTGACTATGTGCACATCATCTTCCCTCATAGTCCAACGATTTACGGTCGTCAGGTAGAGACTTACGGGCCATATCCCCGAGATTATATGAGGTCGCTATTTAAAAATGTCTACTTCCATCGTAACAGTAATCACAAAAACAAGTCAACTTGAATTCGAACATTACTTGATCAGATAAACGGAATCGTTCGTGTATTACAATATTCGACATTTTGCCTACTATAGAGGGATTTTTTGCTGAAAACACTTATTTATTGACGAATTTTTAAAAAGTGTTAAACTTATATCCGGTATGAAACGTATATACAGTTTAAACTTAACAAAAAGTCAAAATAGACTAGAAAGGGGATATCATGAATAAGGTTACATCAGTATTCTGGATATCAATTGCTCTAGCCGCCATATTTGTGTTATGGGGTGTTGTTGCTCCAGAAAATTTAGCAACATACTCGGGGAATTTACAAGGGTTTCTTACTGAGAAATTCGGATGGTTCTATCTACTAACGATTGCCATCTTTGTTATCTTTTCCATCTATTTAATCTTCAGTCCATATGGAAAAATGAAATTGGGCCAACCAGACGAAAAGCCTGAATATAATAAGATTACATGGTTCGCTATGCTATTTAGTGCAGGTATGGGAATTGGACTTGTATTCTGGGGTTCTGCTGAACCACTTGCTCACTTCGCTACGCCTCCAACAGGAGATCCGGAGACAAAGGAAGCAGCAAAGGAAGCAATGCGTTATGCTTTCTTCCACTGGGGTATTCACGTTTGGGCGATTTACACCGTCATTGCCCTTGCCATTGCCTACTTCAAATTCCGCCGACAAGCACCAGGTGTTATTAGTGCAACATTCCAACCACTACTTGGTGATAAAATTAATGGTGGATTTGGTAAAACAATCGATGTTATTGCGGTATTTGCTACCATCTTTGGTGTTGCAACGTCATTAGGACTTGGCGCGCAACAAATCAGTGGTGGAATAAGTTTCATTAGTCCAATTGAAAACAACTTTACGACACAATTTGTCATCATTATTGCCGTTACGATTCTATTCATGCTTTCAGCATGGAGTGGAATAGGTAAAGGTATTAAATACTTGAGTAATGCCAACATTGTGCTGGCTGGTACTCTTATCATTCTTACGTTAATCCTAGGACCAACTGTCTTTATCATGAACATGTTCTCAAGTACGTTTGGTTCTTATATACAAAATCTCCCAATGATGACCTTCCAAATGGCACCATTAAGTTCGGACCATAACGACTGGATTCAAAATTGGACCGTATTCTACTGGGCTTGGTTTACTGCATGGTCACCATTCGTTGGTACATTCATTGCACGTGTTTCGAAAGGACGTACCATCCGTGAGTTCGTACTAGGCGTTCTTATTATACCAAGCTTATTCAGTGCATTCTGGTTTGCTGTATTCGGCGGTACAAGCTTAAAGCAAGAGCTATCCGGGCAAAACACAGGACTGACTGATCTTGCACCTGAACAGGCCCTCTTCGGAACATTAGGAGGACTACCAATGGGCATTATCATTACCGTTGTTGCAATCCTTCTTATCAGCACATTCTTCATCACATCGGCTGACTCTGCAACATTCGTTCTAGGAATGCAAACAACAAACGGCAGCCTTAACCCACCAAACGTGGTGAAGCTAAGCTGGGGAATTATTCAAGCTTCTATTGCGGCAGTGCTATTGCAATCAGGAGGTTTAGGGGCTCTACAAACCTCTGCTATCGTATCCGCCTTCCCGTTCTCGATCATACTCCTCTTCATGATTTGGTCACTGATCAAGGCATTGCAAGAGGATGGCAAGCATTTGAAAAAGCAACAATCGAGCTCAAGCAGTCAAGATTACTCAGCATAAATGATTTAGACACTAATTATACGTTTAAAGGAGCGACCTATGAACTATTCATAGGTCGCTTTTTATGTTCTTTTTTTCCACAGTTAGAAACACCCATTTCATGTTTATTTCATATACTATTCCAACTCTTTCTATTCTTTTAACATATAAAGACCATCTATTAGTCTGTTCTATCGTCTATGATTATTTCATATAGTAAAATACCCCAATCTTTACATAAATAAGATTTTCCTCTTTTATCAGGTCTGAATAACGAAGTGGGGTGAATACATGAAAGCCTTTCTAGCACTATTCTTGGTTCTACAGAGTTTAATTGCTTTTATCATCCTTTATGACTTCGATACAGAAGATACTATTGTAGCGATACTAGATTCAGGCATCTATAAATCCCATCCGTTATTTGAAGATCGAATACTTAAGGGATATGATTTAGTCAATTGGGATTTTGCTCCTGACGATGAACTTGGTCATGGCACTCAGGTGGCAGGGATTATTATGGATTTAAACTCGGACTCCAATATAAAGTTACTGCCCATTAAAAAACTTGGCTATCCCGCTAATACTCCGCTATCGATTTTATTAGCTATTGTGAGCGGGGCTGATGTAGTCAATATGAGTTTCCATCAACCTTATAACCCCATTACGGAACAACTTCTTCGTTTTGGAACGCACAAAGGTGTATTGTTCATTGCATCTTCAGGTAATGAAGGGAAAGATATGCTAACCTACCCTGCTAAATATGATACCGTTATCCCAGTAGCAGCTACAGATTATGGAAATTCGGTCTTATCCGGAAATTATGGTGAGGGTGTCACTTATATTTCACCAGGTATTGATGTTTTAAGTGCTGGGTTAGGAGGAAACTTTACAACCGTAAGTGGAACGAGCATGGCAAGCGCCTATGCAACGGGCGTATTTGCTTACGTGAAAGACCTGCACCCTGAAGCAACAAACGAAGAACTTATTCAATATGTAAATCAATACGCACGGTCCATCGTCTATACGAAAAGCGATAAGCAAATTGAACTGAAAACATTAGATATACAAAAATTCAAAGCTATCGCGAGCGAACAGAGCTATTTATGGATGTCGGCCCTGGAATGGAAGCAACATAATGCCTCAACCCCAAGTATAAAAATAGATTCCTTCAACGTTGAAAAAGTATATATCCATGACAATGGAAGCTTTTACAAAACGTATCCAGGTGATACGGATTCTGTGATGCTACCCGCTAAAGATGGGGAACATGAAGTTCGTATCCATTTTCATAATGGGGAGCGATGGCAGGACCATCATTTATCCTATGAGATTGATACGACTTCCCCTATCATAGAAACCAATAATCAAATACATGCAAGTACCACTAACCTTCACATCCGTGTTACGGACCCGAACCTCGGTTATGTGCTCATAAATGGAGAAAAGCCTAGCTATTTAACTGGAGCATCTTTTTCTACTGGAAACACGAGAGATTTTTCTCTATTCTCCAATACGAAGCCAGTCGTAATCGAAGCATACGACACGTTTGGAAATAGTAGAATTGAAGTCTTCTACTCTCCTGAAATGACAACTCCTCACAAACAGCAATAATCCTAGCCACAGGTGGCTAGGATTATTGTAGCTACTTATCTTTATGTTTGCGGCAGGTCGATCCTATTTTTGAAAAGTAGCTCCTATTTTGAATTCCCGCTCCTATTTTCGAAAAGTCACTCCTATTTCAAAAAACTCGCTCCATATCTCGAAATCTCGCCCCAACCCACCAATTCTCCCCCATACAAAAAAGCACCATACGAAATTTCGTATAGTGCTTCTCCAAGTTTACGCCAACCCAATACGTTCAAATACGCGTTCTACATTTTGTAGATGATGGGTATGGTCAAAACTAGATTCTATTTGCTCTTCACTGAGCGTTTGTTGGATTGTTTCATCTTGTTCTACTAATGTTCTAAAGGAAATGCCTTGTTCCCATGCCTCCATTGCTTTTGGCTGGACTAAATCATACGCTTCTTCTCTTGTCATCCCTTCATCAATTAAGGTTAACAGGACACGCTGAGAGAAAATCAACCCGTATGTCTTGTCCATGTTCTGCCGCATGTTTCCTTCGTACACCGTTAAGTTGTCGACGATTTTACTGAAGCGGTGAAGCATATAATCAAGGGCAATGGTAGCGTCAGGTAAAATCACACGCTCAGCAGATGAATGAGAAATATCGCGCTCATGCCATAATGCTACATTTTCGTACGCCGTCACCATATGTCCGCGAATAACACGCGCCATGCCTGTCATATTCTCTGACCCGATTGGATTTCGTTTATGCGGCATAGCGGAAGACCCCTTTTGCCCTTTCGCAAAGAACTCCTCAACTTCTCTCGTTTCGGTTTTTTGTAACCCACGAATTTCAACTGCAAACTTCTCAATGGAAGTGGCAATTAAGGAAAGTGTAGATACATAGTGAGCATGTCGATCACGCTGTAATGTTTGCGTAGATACTGGAGCTGGTGTTAACCCTAGCTTGTTACAAACGTAATCCTCTACAAATGGATCGATATTTGCATATGTCCCCACTGCACCAGACAGCTTACCAAACTCAATTTGGTGAGCAGCCATTTCAAATCGTTCTAAATTCCGCTTCATCTCTTCATACCAAAGAGCAAGCTTCAGGCCAAAGGTGGTCGGCTCCGCGTGAACACCATGTGTACGCCCCATCATAACAGTGAATTTATGTTCTTTTGCCTTTTCAGCCAACACATCAATGAACGCATGTAATCCTTTACGAATATGCTCATTCGTCTGCTTCAAAAGATACGAAAGAGCCGTATCGACGACATCTGTTGAGGTCAATCCATAATGCACCCATTTACGCTCTTCACCAAGTGTCTCCGAAACTGCTCTTGTAAATGCTACAACATCATGTCGTGTTTCTTCTTCGATTTCATGGATTCGATTCATATCAAAGGATGCGTTCTCCCGGATCTTTTCTACATCTTCTTTTGGTATGTACCCAAGCTCACTCCATGCTTCACATGCGAGAATCTCGACCTCTAGCCATGCTTGATACTTATTTTCCTCAGTCCAGATAGCTCCCATTTCGGGTCTCGTATAACGTTCTATCATATAATCCGCCTCCTCTATTGATTGATTTTCCATAAAAAAACCTATTCACTTCTTTTTCAGAGAGAAGTGAATAGGTTTCGTTTCCACAAGCTAACTGCCTCTCTCGTTACACTATTAATACATTAATCGTAACAAGAGGCACATCAAAAATCAATCAAATCACGAACGTTTTATATGAAATAAATTCTATTATTCGCTTTTAACCGCATCGAATACGATTTTTCTTCCTACAGGTTCCACCTTTTTCTCGCCATTTTCTTCTGTTTCCTTGAAAACTGGTTCTTCCACACGCCTAACAGGTTGGTACCCTTCTTGCTTCATTTGATCAAGTACTTCTTCAATGGATTGATCCTCTTCTACTGTGAATCGCTTCTTATTGTTCTTGTTGTTCTTGTTGTTCTTCGGCATCCTTCTTAATACGTCCTTTCCGAACTTGTTTCACCCAGAAACCGCCGCGAATTTGCTTCGGCTCATACGCAACAATAAATGCTTTCTCATCAATTGTTTTAATGGTTTCATACAGATTCAATTCATATTTTCTAGGGGTTAGAATTTGCATGTTCAAACGGTCGCCTTCCATACCATACGCAAACCAACTTGTTACCCCATACCCTTTATCTCGTAGCATCTTTGTAAATTCGATATCTGGATTGGATGAGATTACATTAACCGTTATGTAACCTAACGCCAATTTCTCTTCTATTTTCATACCTACAATAACACCTAGGCCAAATCCTAATGCATACGCAACTACGTTCTGGACTTGATCAAGGTTCTCCAATACTAATCCTAGCCCAAGGATATACACCGTAATCTCAAAAACACTAATAAAAGCAGCCCAATATCTCTGACCCTTCAAGGTAAAAATCGTCCGAATCGTTAAAAACGATACGTACACGATGTTAACCACTAAGATAATAAGTACCATAACATAACTATTATCTATTAAATTTTCCAACCTCATCTCCCTTTCTATTAAAACCTTTTATATGTATACCCTGCCTTTCCAGGACATTCACCTAAAATTTCACTGTGCATATACTATATCGCAATCTGTTTCCCTTTCACAATAACATTTACAGATTTATGAGGAGGTTCATAATATGGATCCGTTTCAAAATATGCAGGATTGGCGTAAAAATTTGGATCAATTTTTTGGGAATGACTTCTGGGGTGAATTTGAAGGCATCCTAAAACCACAATTACCACAAGTCAATGTGTACAAATCTGAAAACGAAATTCTTTGTTATGTGAATGTTCCAGGTTTAGACGACATTGAAAAAGTTGACGTGTATGTCGACTACACCACCCTTGAACTAACTGGCGTCATTTCCTTACAGTCTCCGCACCAACAATTAGTGCAAGAGGAAATTCTTCAAGGATCTTTTGAACGAAAAATCGAACTACCTTATCCCGTACGCGGAGATAAAATCAACGCCACATATCGCAATGGATTACTCATTATTCAGCTTCATCGCTTAATTCAACAAGAAACAAACAAACAGCGTATCCATATCCGTAATTTGGAGGAATAGCACGTGTCCATACCCTCTCTAGCTTGAGCTAGGGAGGTTTTTATTGGCAAAAACAGATAACTTTTTTCACGTTCTTCGCATCCTAATCCTAACTGATATTCATCCAAGTAAAGACACTCCACTATCATCTAACAATGAACCAATACACACACATAATCCCAAAATCACCAAGGATGTGACTAACTACGGTTCCCACGATCGACCCAGTCCATTCGCGAATATACCCCCACAGCACACCCGCTATAAACACCGGTAAGACAGCCATAATATTTAAAGGATATTCAAACATAGGTAGGACCGAAAGAAAATGGTAAAGCGTGTAGAAAAACGATGTGAACAGGATTGTTTGCCATTCATGACATATTCGGTTCAACCGTTCATGCATAAATCCTCTCCAGTACATCTCCTCCAAGATAGGATTAATCACTAGCAAGACAAGAATTAATCCCATTACCCCTCTACCTGAAAATCCCCATTCCTCTAAGAGGAGATTCAGCTTTTCCATATCAATAAAATAAGGATGGAGCCAATACATACCACCAAAAATGAACACAAAAAACAGCAGTCCCGTTCCAATTCCAATGCCTAAATAAAAAGGGGACCATTTCCATCCTAGAAAAGAGCCTTCCGCTCTTCGTTGAACGAGAGGTATAGCTAGTAACCAGCCATAAAACAGAATAAATGTAAGAACAACATTACTAAATATTTGCAGACCCACAAAGATCATGAAGGCAGGCGCAAGAAAATAAATACTATTCTTCATTTGTATGCCTCCACAAAGGTGTCCAATTCATTCATACTTCTCTCACACCCTTTTAAAACCCTTCAAATATGGAGTGATTTATTTACAGATTGAAGCACTGTTGTATTTACAAGAAGATACTACATTTGAGAAGATCCATGCATAAATCAGCCCTCTCACAAGGTAGTAAACGAGTGGAATGTCCCATCTCCTATCTCTAATCATTCGATATAAAACAAAAGCTCAGGGCGCCCGTTTAGCGACGTATGTGCTGAACTGAGCAGCCTTCAAACGAGATAAGGACGTGGCATACATGCGTTAACCTCTTTCATGTTGAAGTTGTGTATCGAGACGTGAAACCTCAGCTTTATTACGTTTCGTTTCTTGGACAATCATAACAGCAGCTAAAACCATGACGATTCCACCATATTGCCATAAAGTTAGTCTTTCTTGGAAAACCAATAATCCTACTAGTGATGCTACAACTGGTTCAATCGTTGCAATAATGGATGCTCGGCTTGATTCCACGGTGCTGAGCCCTTTTGTATAAAGAAGAAACGGCAAAGTAGTTGATAGTAATCCCAGTCCTACAATATATAGCCAAACTTCAGCGTTTCTAAGTAAAGATAACTCAGACCAAATCCCACTAAAAGGCAACACCGCTATAGTCGCGAATAAGAACGTGTAGAATGTAACAGTTAGAGAATCATATTTTTGTAGAGCAAATTTTCCGAAGATACTATAAAGCGCATAGAAGATTCCTGAACCAATCCCTAATAGAAAGCCATAAACGGAAATCGGTTCAATGGCATTTGGTAATAATCCAATAACAAACGCACATCCCACCACCGTCATCACCAAAGCAATAAGCTTTCGATTCGTTAACCACTCTTTAAACAACAACCTCGAAAAAATAGTCACAAACGCTGGAGCAGTGTACAACAGGATAAATGCGACCGACATCGACGTTTCTCCCATGGCGCTAAATAAGCACCAATTAAAGAAAACGATACTGATTACACCTGTTCCGACAAACAGTTTGCTATCAGAGGGATGGATATGGAGCAACCGACGATCTTTTTTTAAAACATATACAAGTAAAAACACAAGTGAGGAGAGAACACGCATCGCAACCACTTGGAGAGGAGTAAATCCCATTTCATACAGATATGTTACAAATAAACCGATAATGCCCCACAATGTAGCTCCTACTGCAATGGATATGGACGCCGTTTTATGATTCATGTCTCTCTCCCCTTAACACATTAATTTTCTATCGTATAAACGAGTATTTTAGAAGCAACTTCTTTCTCCTCCCCTTTATTTCGAACCCATACCTCAACCTTATCGCCTACACTCAACTGTTGAAAATTAATCTCCGGCCCCTCCCCAAGAAGGACTGATTGTAGCAACTTTATCACCTGGCTGTAATTTTTGTGGTTTTGTTAACACACACTACCCATCCCTTTCCAGCTAGCTTAAGTGGTCCTTGAGTTTATGTACAACGATACTAGATTTATATAATGATAATTATTTCAAAATTCTTCATGTTTCTCAATATGTTTTGAGTAACTAAAGCTCAAGGCGCCCGGGTAGCGACGTACAAACGGTATGTTCTTTAAAAAAGGCCAAATCATTGAATGATTTGGCCTTTTTCGTATAGCCAGCTCCCATTACTACGTCAGAGCTGTCTTCACTTCTTCTTTGAATTGCCTCATTTTATTTTTAATGACCGAGGTATCTGCAAAATAATCATGGATTCCTTGATAACGTTTCGTAAACAAGACAACGAGATAAGGAAGTCCTAAGAATGCCATACTAATATATCTCCCGATGCATTCCCTGAATATAACCTGTTTTGTGGACAGAGCCGAACCGATAAGTGACTCAACGGATAGCCCCATAATCATCTTCCCTAATGTTGCTCTGAAGAAATAGGTCAATAGAATAAAATAAGCAAAGAATATAATAGACGTCGTAATGTTGGATGCACTAAATAGATTGATCCACAATTTTGCTTCTGACAAATTCATTAGATTCAACAGTGGCCTCGTTACAATGGTGTTGATACTCCAAATAACAATTAAGTCAATCAAGTAGGCTATAAAACGAGGGAAGAACCCAGCATAGACTACTTTATGGATAGCACCAATATGAGAGGATACTGTTTCATGTAATGGATGAGATGTGTCATTTTGTTCAAATGTATCCATCTTTCTTCCTCCTTAATCGGTATATAGGTACATCATTGTAGGCCCTTGGCGATCTTGTATCATCTCTTGAATCCACTTCACTTCACTATTTGGTAGGAAGCTTTTTACGTTAAAAGGAAGCCCAAACATATATGGATTACGAGGCTTAAACTCAAATACTTGAGGATCACCACCGATTTCTTCTTTCAATGCTGATAAAGCATCTTCCTCAAATCCTAATTCATCGATTAAACCGTTATCTAAGGCCTGCTTACCAGAGTAAATCCGTCCATCAGCTAAGTCCTTCACTTTGCTTTCCGACATATCCCGTCCGTTTTTAATTACATTCACAAAGTCTTGATAAGAATCGTCTACTAACGATTGAAGGATATCGCGATCTTCCTGCGTCATTTCACTAGTCGGACTCATAATGTCCTTGAATTCACCACTTTTAATCGTGTTGAATTTGACTCCATACTCATTAGCCAACTCTTTATAGTTCACACTCTGCATAATAACCCCAAGGGAACCTGTTAGCGTTTGTTTAGAAGCATAAATTTGATCTGCTGGTGTGGAAATGTAATATCCGCCAGAAGCCGCCATAGAGCCCATGGAAACATAAAGCTTTTTCCCTGCTTCTTTAAGTTCCAGTAATTCTTTATGGATCTGGGCACTTTCAAACACACCGCCACCAGGAGAATTCACATACAAAAGAACACCCTTAATCGTGTTGTCCTTCTTTATAGCTTCAAGTTGATCTAGTAAACGTTCGTGATTGTAGCCAGCATCATTAAAAGGATTTGTTCCCTGTCCACTTAATATCGTACCCTCTACTGAAATACGTGCAATTCGTTTTTGTGCAGAACCTCTCTCGACAACTTTTTCTTTAGGTGTTTCATCTCCAGCTAACATATTAGATCTGGACTCAGAGAAAGAATCGCTCATCACTAAACCAATACTTTGAGTCAGTATTGCAAAAATGAGTAATGCTGCAGCAATGAGAATCGCTACAATTCGTTTAGACATATATCATCTGCCCTTTCTTTTATAAATTCATTCAAATATCATTTTGTTATTCGATATGCAAGTTGCAATACATCTCTATGTAAAAGAGGCGTATTCTTTATCGCACCAACCCTAAGTTTACAATATTATTCTGTTAGAAGGGAAGAATTTTTGATTGAATGGAAGAGGTTATTATTTACAGCTGATTCGCGATATTTTGTCTTTCCATTAAGAAATCCAAGTTAATCTAACACTTACTTTATAAAGATTGTCTCTAAATAAGGTTAGTGATCAGTTTTTAGAGTCAATTCGAGTTCTGCAGGCAATCTGGAAGAATCCTCAATCACAGTGAATGGTTTCCCAAGAAGAAAACAGGATTTAATGGGAAGCAATGGTACCTTTTCTCCTCGTATCATCGCTCCGGTCTTGCGCTTTGCTCACTTCAAACTCAAATTATGCTCGATTTGGATTCTATATGCTGAATTCATGAAAATACAATCTCGCAATGTGTTAATCTCAGGGATATTTTGTTCTCTTAAGACCCTTTTTAGAATAGGGCATTCTTTTATAATAGAATGAACAGTTCAATTATAAAGAAAATCCCACGGAAAAATTCCGTGGGATTTATGTGTGCATGGCGGCGTCCTACTCTTGCGGGGGTGAAACCCCGACTACCATCGGCGCTGAAGAGCTTAACTTCTGTGTTCGGCATGGGAACAGGTGTGACCTCTTCGCCAAAACCGCCATACTTTGTATTTTCTTGAAGGTAGTACCTTCAAAACTAGATAAGAATGAGACATCGAATGGTTGGTGCGCCTTTTCGGGTTCGAGCTCCAGCGACTGCCGAAGCAGTCGCCTGCGCTTTTTGTTTGTCCAGCTCCAGCGGGTAGGACCTCGCGGCTATAAGCAATCCTACTGCGATGGAGTAACCTCCATCTCCGTCGGTTTGCTTATCCCGTCGGTCCTGAACAACCCGCTTGCGCTTTTCGTGTTTAGTTAAGTCCTCGATCTATTAGTATCCGTCAGCTGCACGTGTCACCACGCTTCCACCTCGGACCTATCAACCTTGTCGTCTACAAGGGATCTTACTCATTTAAAATGATGGGAAATCTCATCTT